>DASWUZ010000369.1:0-12355 GCA_036401395.1 Acidisarcina sp. | reverse complement strand
AGCGACTTCGTGCGGATTGAAATCGCCTCCGCATTGAAGCGCAATGTTGCCGTTATTCCCGTCCTCGTACACGACGCTAAAATGCCTCACCCTGAGTCGCTGCCCGACGACCTAAAGGACCTCTGCTACCGCAATAGCGTGGAGCTCTGCCACGCTCGCTGGAACTCCGATGTCGCGCTGCTCATCAAGGCGTTGAAGCCCTACGTCACCTCAACTGCCGCGAACGAACAGCAGCCTGTGCATGCAACGGTATCGGTGCAACTGCCGCCTCCTCATCCTGCGCAAGACGCCGTCGCGCCTGCTGCGAAGAAGCCCTTTTCACCAGCGATCCTGGCTGCCGCCGCAGGGGCACTGATCGTGGTAGCTGCCCTGGCATGGTTCGGTGTCCACAACAGCCATTCCAGTGCGGGCCAGGGAGGTGCGGGCGAGCCGCAGACTTCCTCGCGCACCGCAGCGGCCGAGGTTACTACACGCAGCGCCGTTGCTCCAGCATCGCCTCAGCAGGCGGATGACAACCACGCCGACACCGCCGCCTTGGGAGACGGAGAGCAAGCCACCGAAACCAGGCTGGAGGGCAAATGGACTGTTCCCGATGGCGTCCATCGCACTGGAAACAGCCTCACCTACCTGGAAATCACCTCCAGCGAAAATCAACTTCTGATTCACGCCTGGGGAGCGTGTCCCCCGACTACCTGCGACTGGGGGACGCGCCAGGCGCTCCTCGATGGGCGCAAGGCCACAGCCATCTTTCAGCCTTCCATGGATGCGTCCCAGGCGGGCATAATCCGGGTCGCGACCGTCTCCGTAGCGCCGGGGCTGAACGGGCTCGACGTTCACGTGCACAACACATTCACCGGCAATGGAACCAGTGAGAGCAACAACCTCAGCTTCAGTTTGGTGCCCTACAAAGGCAACTGAAGAACCGCGTCTAGACGAGTCAGGATGTCCCGGACTGCTGCCCCTTGACCGTCTGTTGCTGTACAGACGCCCACTGCGCGTGCTCCTGCGAAACCAGCGACTCGATCCGCTCTGCCAATAACGCATGAGGGTCGGCCACGCTTGCGTAGGGTCCGGCCTTCCCGAGGTAGACGAACTTCTCATGCTTCAGCGACTCGCACGTTGACCGATAGGTGGTCCAGTTCTGCTGATACTGGTTGAGGTGCAGTAGCCCCTCAAGCACAGTGATCAACACGCCCAGGACCCCGGTGACCAGCGTCACATGGGGGAAGGTAAATCCCGCTACGAAGGGAATAGTTGCGGCCGCGAAAATCTCGATCACCTTGATTCGCTTGAAAGTATGCTGCGCCGATGAACTCTTGCGGTCGTACCAGTCAATCTGGTCCTCAAGGCGCTCAAGTATCGGATCATTCGGAACATCAGCCCCACTCCCTGCTGAGGTCATAATCGCTGAGGTCATGGTGAAATCCTCCGGCACTCACGGCGCTCCGTGCCATAGCGCGAAGTTTACACCGCCGCCAGCACGGAAGATGGAACTATCCGGCAAGGAGACGCGTAGTGCAAGAGCGGACATTGCATCCAACAACTCGCTGACTCGTCCGGCCAACGCCGGCTATTTACCAGAAAGTCCTACTTGCTCGAAGGAGTCCCCAACCACTTATGTCATGCTCTCTACAATCTCCTCTGAAAGCAATACTCTGCACCGGTGTCTTAATCGGCGCCTCCACAGGCTCGGCCTGGGCAAAAGACGGCGCGCCTCAGGCCGCCCCGCCCGCGCCCGCCGCAGCGCTGGCCCCCGCCGCAGCACCCGCCCCAGCCGCTGCGCCAACAACTCCGGCCGGTCCTAAGGTCGAAAAGCATGAGGCCATCTACGTGATCGGCATGTCGGTCAACACGACCCTTGACGCGGAAGCCAAGGGCGACGGCAAGATTCCCGCCCTTTGGCAGCAGTTTCTCGGTGAAGGCATGAGCGCAATTCCGGGCAAAATCGACGACGATGTTTACGCCGTTTACGGAGACTACAAAGCCGATCAGAGCTTCAGCTACACCCTCGGCGCGCACGTGACTTCGATCGATAAAGTACCGCCCGGTATGGTGGCCATCACCATACCCGCCGGACGCTATGCCGTCGTGACCTCCGCGGTCGGCCCTTTACAAGAAGTCGTCCCCGCCATGTGGCAAAAAATTTGGGCGATGTCCCCGGCGGAACTTGGCGGCAAACGCTCCTTCAAATACGACTACAACGTCTTAAATCTGCAGGGCATCGATCCCCAGAACGCCCAGGCAGACGCCTACGTCGGTTTGCAGTAAGTCTTCTTCTATAAAACGTCGCATCCGAATGTTCCGCGCGTTTTCAGCGAACATTCGGGCGGCCCGCCGAAGCGATCACTGCACAGCCATCGCCGCGCGCTGTCATCCCTATGACACTCCGCTGAAAAAAGCCACCAACTTTGTACAATAGTCTCCGGGTCGCGAGTCACTAGGCACCCTGAGGAACATAACCCCATGGCAGTTTCAGTAATGGCAACCATTCCAGCGCTTAAAGACGCTTACCAGCAACTCCGCGTCCGCATGGAAAATGCAGTCAAGGATTTTCAGTCCCACCTCGCATCGACCCGCACCGGGCGCGCCTCCGTGCACATGCTCGACCACATCAAGGTCCCCTACTACGGTACCGACATGCCTTTGAACCAGGTCGCTCAGCTCACCACCCCTGAGCCCAACATAATCGTGGTCCAGCCCTTCGACCCCAGTATCGTCGGAGACATTGAAAAAGCCCTGCGCACCTCCGAGGGCGGCTTCAACCCGCAGACCGACGGCAAGATCGTCCGCGTCCCCGTGCCCCCCATGACCGAGGAGCGCCGCAAAGATGTAGTCAAGATGCTCAACCGCGTCCTCGAGGAGCACCGCACCGGCATCCGCAACATCCGCCGCGAAGGCAATGACCAGATCAAGAAAGCCTCAAAGGAAAAAGCCATCTCCGCCGACGAAGAGAAGCGCGCCCTCGAAGAAATTCAGAAACTCACCGACGACGAGATCAAGCGCATAGAAGAGATGAACCGCAGGAAAGAAATAGAAGTCATGCAGGTTTGAGGCCCTCGATACGCCGAACGGCACCCAGCCGCTTTCAATCCATGACCTCGCGCGTCAGTTCGCTTCGCCGGGCGGCTACCGCTCTGCTCTTATCAGCCCTGCTGCTGGTGCTCTATGCGAGCGGGCCGAGGGTCACCTGCGAGCTTCCCGACAGTCCCCGGCTCGTGGGCGGCGTCGTGCTTCGCGATGTGATTTTCCGCAGCAAGGCCCTGCACCGGGACATGTCATACAGGGTCTACCTGCCCATGTATATCGCGCCGGGCAAGAGGCTGCCCGTCGTTTACCTGCTGCACGGGGCCGGGAACAACTTTCATGAGTGGTCAAACTACTCAGACGTCTCCCGATTTGCGGCATCCAGCTTCGCGGGCGGCCTGGTCCTGGTCATGCCCGAGGGGAACTCCTCCTACTACACCAACTCCGTCGGCAACCCGAAGCAGCGCTATGAAGACTACATTTCAAAGGACCTGATCGCCGACGTTGAGAGCAGATTTCCAGTGATCGCCGCGTCCGGCGGTCGTGCTGTCGTAGGTGTCTCGATGGGCGGATTTGGGGCAATCAAGCTGGCGCTCGACTATCCATTTCTATTCGCATTTGCCGGAGCGCTCAGTCCGGCCCTCGACCCTCCGAGCCGGCCCTTCTCGCTAAAACGGCCGTTGCAGTGGTTCTACTATCGCTCCACCTTCGGCCCCTGGGGCAGCGACATCCTGCATCGGAACGATCCCTTCCGGGTCGTAAAGTCCACCAGTCCCGATCACATCCCTCACCTTTATTTTACGTGTGGAGATAGGGAGAGCCTGTTGGGGCCGGACACGGCCTTCGCCACTCTGCTGGCACGCGGTCATTTCGATTATGAATTCCATATCGTCCCCGGCGGTCATGACTGGAACCAGTGGAACGCCCAACTGCCGCCTCTTTTCGCGGAGCTTCGGCGTTATTTGAAACCAGACGGACCGCCGCACTGACGAGAGGCCTAATAGAAAGAGGACACCGCAACGGTGTCCTCTTTCGCGTTACCACTTTTTGTCTTATCCCTTGCTGGCCGAAGCCCCAACCAACTCGCCCTTTTCCGGAGCGGTAGTCGTCGGTCGCGCCGCATCCTGCTTGCCGCGGTCTTCGCCCGGCACGATGCCCTTGACGTCGTCTACCGACAGGCCTGGCCCGCCCTTCAGCTCCGATTCAACGGCACGCAGTCCGAAGCTCGTCTGCCACGGCCCATGCATGTCGGTGTCCCCCTCGCTGCCGTTGCCGGTCGAGCCATTGAAATATTCATCCACGATACCCGGCGTCGGACGCAGACGCCCAATCGAAAACACCGGCTTCTCGAGACTCTCAAGCGCCGCGGTAAACGCCTTCATGTGCGTAATCTCGCGCGTCATCAAAAACTGCAGCGTGTCGATCGACCCCGGATCATCCGTATGGTCGAGCAGCCGTTCGTAAACAATCTTCGCCCGCGCCTCCGCTGCGATATTGCTCCGCAGGTCGACATCAAGCTCGCCCGTAATTTGCAGGTAGTTCGCCGTCCACGGGTTGCCCATCGAATTGCATAGAGCCACGCCTCCGCCACCCGCGATGGTGACCAGGGGATCGGCTTCGGCTGCTTCGCGGTTCGTCTTAAGATCTTTCAGGTGCATACGAATCAGCGCCCCGACGACCTCGAGGTGACTCAGCTCTTCGGTACCGATATCGAGCAGCAAATCGCGCCGCGCGATGTCGTCTACGCAGTTCCAACCCTGCACTGTGTATTGCATTGCAGCGGCAAGTTCCCCGTTGGCCCCGCCAAACTGCTCGAGCAGCATGTTGCCGAACCGCACATTCGGCGTGTCTACCCGGACGTTGTACATCAACTTCTTTACGTGGTGATACATAGATTGAATACCCCATCAGATTGGCCCGTTAGTAAAGACCTATCTCCTTGGATGCTAGCGCCATCGCTTTCTTTGGCATCTGTCATAGCTTCATTCGGACTCTGCCCTAAAAAGAAGCAGGTTCTTTTTTGATAGCAAACAACCCAAAATGCACTTCGCTGCTCTGACTGTATGCAACTGTTGACCCCGGCTGCAGGCATTGATCCGAAGGCCAGGCAACGGAACTTCATCGCGGCTCAACGGCGTCAATGCAGATGAGCTAGCTGTTCAAGTTAGCAAGAAGACACACCCAGGAGAATACTGATGTTTATTATTTGGTGGATTATCGTAGGTCTGATCGCTGGCTTCCTCACGGGCAAGCTCATGAAGGGGTCCGGATTTGGCCCAGTCATGGATATCGTCGTCGGAATCGTCGGCGCGATCGTCGGCGGGTTCATTATGCAGAAGCTCGGCTACGCAGGCTCGGGCGGCATGATCTATACCATCATCGTTGCCGTGATCGGCGCGGTGCTGCTCACGCTGCTTATCCGTCTGGTGACACGAGGACGCGTCAGCAATATCTAACTCAGCGCATCTCACACAGATGCCAGGCCAGATTTTTCCTGATTAGCGCCACCCACCCGTCGTGCCGTCCCGAGGAACACCATCTCTGAACGCGCAAACGAAGAAGGTGGCGCTTTTCATTTCTTGAATTAGCTTTGAACTCGCTTATCTGATCTCGACCTGATCTAACTGAAAGCTGAACTTCGCCGCTGCTCCCGCTCGAACAAAGCCTACACTCGTAATATCGCTGCCGTCCGTCTCAAAGGTAGTGAATGGGAACGTGTACTGCTTCCACTCCGGGCCAGCCGTGAACGAAGTCATCGCCGGCATGCCGTTCTGCCCGGAACGCCGCGCCGTCAGAAACACCACAGTGTAATTCCCTCCATCGCCCTTTGCCCAAAACCTGAGCTCCTTCTTGCTCGAAAGATTGACCGAGTCCGCCGGCGAAGATCCCGGCACAAAAAGCACTCCGCCAAACGGGAACTGCCCGCCCGCCACTACTTCCCCACTGACCTGCAACGCGCCCTTCGAGCCTTCAGCCCCCGGCGTAACGATCGCAATCGCCGAAGAAGACTTCCCGCCATTCATCGAATCCGAAGCGCCCATCCACATTCCGTAATTTGCCGCGACCTTGCCATCGTCAAACGTACTGACGACGCCCGACTCCGAGCCCGTCGGCGGAGGTGGCATCGGCGGCTTCGCGGCGTTCCCACTCATCCCCACCTGTAGATGCGCGGTCGTAGTCTCGCTCGAACTCGGGCCCACCATAATGTCAAAGACACCCGGCTCAACTACCCGATGCATGTCGATGTTGAGCATCGCCAAATCGTCCGGCGTCACCGTGAATTCGATCGTCCGCTTCTCGCGTGGCTGTAACGTGATCCGCTGAAATCCGCGCAGCTGCATTACTGGCCGCGTGACCGATGCAATCTCTTGATGCACATAAAGCTGCGGCACTTCATCGCCCGCGCGCGCCCCGGTGTTTGTCACGTCGACCGAAACCTTCGCCGTCCCGCCAACCTCAATCGAGGCCGGCTCGACCCGCACATTCTCAAATTTGAAGTTCGTATAACTCAGCCCATACCCAAACGCATACAGCGGCTTCCGCGTGCTGAACGCATAAGTACGATTCGCCGAGGGCTTGTGGTTATAAAAGTCGGGCAGGTCGCCCACCGAATGCGGAAAAGTAATAGCCAGCTTGCCCCCGGGATTCACGTCTCCAAATAGAACCCGGGCCGCCGCCGTGCCACCCTCCTGCCCCAAATACCATCCCTCGATGATCGCCGGCACGTGCTCCGAGATGTAGTTGATCGACAGTGGCCGCCCATTAATCAGCAGCACCACCACCGGCTTGCCCACCTCGACTACCGCCTTGACCAGATCGTTCTGCGCGCCAAGCAGGTCAAGCGAATCGCGGTCCCCTAGATGGTTCTCCGACCAGGCCTCGCGGTTCGTGCTCTCGTTCTCGCCAACCACCAGAACGGCCACATCCGCCTTCTGCGCAGCCGCTACGGCCTCCTGGATGGTCGCCGTCTGCGCCGCCGGATCGGCCAGCTTAACATCATTCTCATACCAGCCGCGCCAGCCTTCCTTCGCCGTCGTAATCGCGCAGCCCTGCGCATAAATCACGGTGCCCTTCGTCCCCACATAGTCGCGTATGCCCTGCAGAATACTCACGCCGTGCCCCGGATCGCGGCTATATCCACCCAGATGAACGTCCGCCGCATTCGGCCCGATCACCGCGATCGTCTTTGTCTTCGCGAGATCGAGCGGCAGCAGATTCTTGTCGTTCTTCAGCAGCACCATTACTTTCTCGGCGGTCTGCTCAGCCAGCTTGCGATGCTCCGCGCTATTGACCGTGCGCTCCGCATTGTCGGCGTCGACATACGGATCTTCGAACAGACCTAGCCGAAACTTTGCCGCCAGCACCTTTGAAACCGCGCGGTCCACGTCCGCCATCGGCACCAGTCCCTGCTTCACCTGCCACAGCAGCGTATGAAAGGCCGAGCCGTCCGAGAGGTCATAGTCCACCCCGGCGCTGATCGCCTGCCCCGCCGCGTCCGCATTGTTCGCCGCGACCAGATGCGTCTGCCACAGCATTTGGATCCCGTCGCCATCCGAAGTGATATACCCCGGGAACCCCCACTCCTGTCGCAGCACGCGCCCCAGCAGCCAGTGATTGATGTGCGAAGGCACGCCGTCAATCTCGTTGTAACTTGCCATCACGCTGCCTACGTGCGCCTCCTCAACCGCGGCCTGAAACGGCAGCAGAAAATTCTCGCGGATAATGCGCTCCGAATAATTCGCCGGCGCAGTGTTCGTTCCACCCTCCGGCTGTCCATGCGCAGCGAAATGTTTCGCCGTGGCCATCACATGGTGCCGCCCGATCATGTAACTGTCACCCTGCAGACCCTCAATCGCATTCACGCCCATGCGCGAAACAAGAAATGGGTCTTCGCCGTAAGTCTCCTCCGTACGCCCCCAACGCGGGTCCCGCGCCAGGTCGAGTACCGGAGAGAACACCTGGCCCGCGCCGCGCGATCCAGCCTCGTCACCGACCGCAGTAAAGACCTGATGAATCAGCGCCGGATCAAACGTACTCGCCAGCCCGATCACCTGCGGGAAGCTCGTGCTGCCGTCTTCCATGAATCCATGCAGACCCTCTCCCATGAAAATTGCCGGAATCCCGAGCCGCGACTTCTCGCGCTGGTAACGCTGGATCGAGTTGCGCAAAATCGCGGAGCGCTTCGCCGAAAAAGCAACTTCGGGATCCTGCATTTGCCCGAAAGCAGCCCGCGCCGTCTCCGTTGTGAATGTCCCCGTCGGATCGATCACCTCATAGCGAAACTCCGCTCCGCCGCTGATCTGTTCGATCTTTTCTTCCAGCGTAAGGCGAGGCAGCAAGTCCGCGACGCGCTCTTCAACGGTGAGGCTGGGGTTTTTGTAAGGAACAACTTCCGCCGCCGCAGGAGCAACTGCAGGCGCGGCCTTCTTCTTCTCTCCCTGCGCGGCTGCCATACAAAGCAACGCCGCGCAGCAAACCTGTAGAAACTTGAATTTCATTCCACGCCCGGATGCTCTCCGGCCAGACACTTTCAACGGCGCTCTCATCTGCGAAGCTTTCATTCTTTTATTCCGCCTCCCAAAACATTGCACCTGCGAATCGTACTCTCACCTACGCACCCTCTGTAGCGGGCGTTCCATTTCTGCGCTCAGGAAATGTCAGTGGTGGACGAGGGAGTCGGAGCGATGTCTCTTTTGGCGTCTTCGAGGCCCACCAGCTTCTTGAAGTCTTGATCCGAGGCGAAGCAGGCAAAACTTTCGTCCGGTTTAATCCATTCAGTTCGAACCGTCTCCGCATAATCCGGTTCTCCGGTAAGCGCCTTTTGTAACAGATCCAAAGCCTTGCTTCGATTGGCTGAATCAGACGTTTTGCCCATTTGAAGTTCCTTACAATACTTTTGAGCATAGCCGGAGGCAGCATTGAAGAGCGAGTCGGACTCATCGGGGAAGCGCTGGTGATACCGCTCCGAATAAGCGATTGCATCATCTTCACGATCGGGCATGAAAAGCAGGAAATATCCGAGCCACTGTTCCACATATGCAGGTGCTTGAGGACTCTCTATCAGCCTTTCAAGTACGGCTACGGTTTCGGAATATAGGCGCTTCATTCCTAATACATCTGCATATTTCGCTGTGAGATCTGGATGTAGCGGATTCATGATCAACGCTCGGATAAGCCATTCAGCGGCCTTTTCTTCCTGAACCTCTTTATCCCCATCCTTTTCGTAATAGGTACGGTAGTAGTGGAGGATGGCAGCTTTCGATACAACGTCCCAATCTAGGGATGACCCTGATTTTGCGGCCTCTTCTGATTGCCGAAGAAATCCAGCTATATCATCTGAGTACAAAAGCTTACGAAGGTTCTCTGCTTCAGGCTTATGCGCGTTCACTAGTTCGTCGATGTCGTCGACTCCGGACAATACGCTTGGGGGCAATACGGCCAGCATTTTTTGAGCCACGAGGCCAGCTTGTTTGGTACCTTCTACGCGGCCCCTTTCAGCACGGCCTTCGGCTAGGAGAACGTTCAGAATGAGTTCTCGTTGGAAGAACATGAAGAAGAAACCGATGCCTGCGTATGTGATAGCGACGCACACGGTCAAAGCAAATTCTTTAGGCCCGGGCCCGCTTGCGAACGTTAGTAGAAGTGCTTTGATAGAGCCGAACTTGGCAATCGTTAAGCCAGTTAGGCCACCAATTAGCCAGTCACGCACCTTCCCGACTGTCGCGGCCTCCTCACCGTAGCTTGTGAAGAGAAAACCCGCCAAGCCACCGACAGTAAAGGATCCAAAGCTTAAACCTACGATTAGTACTGTCCGCCACAAACACCACTGGCCTTCAAGTATCCAAAAACAGATCGTAATGAGCGCCAGCGAGATCATCACCTGCTTGGGGCTAAACCATTTATCGACATTTCCAGTTACTTCAATTCCAGCCATTGGTGCTCCGAGGGGCGGCGCGCCATCGAGTGGTAAGTGTGGGCGATCCGCAGTTGACCTGTTAAACATGATCTCGCAGTTTGAGAAAGTTCGGCAATAAAGACGCTCGAAGATGAATGGGTAAGTCAGGAGCGAAAGAATTTCACAACTTAGCGACACTTTTTCTGTAATCGACCTCGTCCCCGCGATGAACCCGACATAAAATCAATGCAATGTCCCCACCACACACCGCCCATGCCGTCTGTTCGCTCGACTGCCCGGACTCGTGCGCTGTGCTCGTCACCATCAATGAAGCGGGGCAGGCCACCAAGGTAGAGGGCGACCCCAACCACCCCGTGACTCGTGGATTCCTCTGCGGCAAGGTAGCGAAATACCTCGACCGCGTTTATTCGCCGGGCCGGCTGCTCTACCCGATGCGCCGCCGCGACACTGCCGCCAAAGGTCCGCTGCCCGCCGGTCGCGAGGCCGCGTCCTTTGAACAAATCACCTGGGACGAAGCGCTCGAATCCATTGCCCAGAACCTCGCCTCCATCGCCCGCCGTTTCGGCTCCGAATCGATCCTGCCCTATTCCTACGCCGGCACCATCGGCCTCCTCGGCTTCGGCTCCATGGACCGCCGCTTCTTCCACCGTCTCGGCGCCTCGCAGCTCGACCGCACCATCTGCTCCGAGGCGGGTGGCGAAGCGCTCCTCTCCGTCTACGGCCGCAAGATGGGAACCGACCTCGAACACTTCCACCACGCCCGCTACATCATCGCCTGGGGCGCGAACGTCCACGGCAACAACGTCCACCTCTGGCCGCAGATCGAGGCTGCGCGGCGCAAGGGTGCGAAGCTCATCGTCATCGACCCCTATCAGACCCGCACCGCCAAACTTGCCGACTGGCACATCTCGATCAACCCCGGCACCGACGCCGCCCTCGCCCTCGGCTTGATGCACGTCCTCATCCGCGACAGCCTCTGCGATGACGCCTACATCGCCGAACACACCCACGGCTTCCAGCAACTCTACGAACGCGCCCACGACTACCCGCCCGAAAAAGTCTCAGCCTGGACCGGCATTCCCGCCATTGACATCGAGCGTCTGGCCCGCGAATACGCAACCACCCCGCCAGCCGTCATCCGCATGAACTACGGCGTGCAGCGCTCAGAAAACGGCGGCACCGCAGCGCGCACCATCGCCATGCTCCCCTGCCTCATCGGCGCGTGGAAGCACCTCGGCGGCGGACTTCAACTCTCCACCAGCGGCGCGTTTCCGTGGGACAGAAAAACGATAGAGCGCCCTGACCTGATGGAAGCCAGCCCCCTCGGCCGGCACGCGCGAATCGTCAACATGACGCTCCTCGGTCAGGCCCTCACCGAATTGAACGACCCGCCCGTCAAGGCCCTCTTCGTTTACAACTCCAACCCCGCCGCCATCGCTCCCGATCAGTCCGCCGTTCTGCGCGGCCTTGAGCGCGAAGACCTCTTCACCGTCGTCCACGAACAGTTTTTCACCGACACCGCCGACTACGCCGACATCCTGCTTCCCGCGACAAACTTCCTTGAGCACCGCGATATTCAGGGCGCCTACGGCCACTACAACGTCCAGCTATCGCAGCAAGCCCTTGAACCTCCCGGCCAGGCGCGCTCCAACGTCGCCCTCTTCGCTGCGCTGGCGCGACGGCTCGGCTTCAAGGAGTCCTGCTTCCTCGACACGCCCGACCAGATGATCCGGCAGGCGCTCGGCGAGAGCGAAGATCCTCATCAAGCTTGCCGTCAGCCGGTATGGTTTCGCGGCATCACCCTGGAGCGGTTGGAAAGGGAAGGGCATGTCCGGCTCCAATTTGAATCTGAGGCTACGGGCGAAGGCAGAGATCCGAGGCCATTCCAACCTTTCGCCGAAGGTGGATTCGGCACGCCGAGCGGCAAGGCGGAGTTCTACTCAGACGCCTTCGCCGCGCGCGGACTCGACCCGCTACCGGCATTCGTCCCGCCGATAGAGTCCCGCAACCGGACGCCAAATCCAGCGTCGGCAGCTGCCTCGCCCGAGAACGCTATCATCTACCCGCTGGAGTTCCTGCCGCGCAAGGCCGACAACTACATGAACTCCACCTTCGCCAACATCCCCATTCACCAGCGATTGGAGTCAACTCACACCGGCCGCCTCGAAATGCACGTCGAAGACGCCGAGGCACGCGGCATCCTCGACGGCGACACGGTAGAAGTCTTCAACGACCGCGGCTGCCTTGAGCTCCAGGCTGACGTCACCGGCAGCGTGCGCCCCGGAGTCGTCGCCGCCCGCCTCAACTGGAACAAACTTTCAACCGGCGGAAACAACGTCAACCTCCTCACCTCGCAGCGCCTCACCGACTTCGGCCGCGGCCCCACCTTTTACTCGGTCCTAGTCGAGGTGCGAC
>DASWUZ010000368.1:0-65332 GCA_036401395.1 Acidisarcina sp. | reverse complement strand
GACGAGTTGGAGAAGACTAACGAAGTCCGCTTCCTGCGAAAGAGGTACTTCGACCCGATTACCGGCAATGATCAATGGCGACTGATTCACCTCGGTGAAGCGAAGGTGCCGCCTATGGGTCTGTTCGGACAGCCGCTTACGATCGGCGTGCCGGCAGGTTTCCTTGGAGCAGGCTTGATCGATATGACGACCCTCAAGAGCGGGATCGTAACCGTTGACCCGACCAGTCCTGGATTGAGCCAGGGATTATCGGACCCGACGGCCGGTGGCACGAGTTCGGCTGGATCAGGCTCGGGAGGAAGCTCCACGGCGAGTGCCGGAACGATTGCTGGAACGTCGGCTGACACCAGCAACCTTGCCTCTGGTTTTATCGTGGGAGTCTCCAGCAACAGTCCGAGGGAATCCATTCGGACGTATCGCCAGCAAACTCACTACAACGAATGGGAGTTCGTGTACGACCCATCACAGGACCGGGGAATCGCCAGTGGTGCTCCCCCCCGCCCCGGGCTCAGCCAGCCCTATGCGAGTCCGGTGCCTGCACCCTCGGGAACTGCCCCTGTGGGTACTTCGCAGCCTTAATAGGTCGCCGCCCCGGGAAAGGCCCGCAAAGGCGTGCTCGACCCGATTGCACACGGCTTCAATGAAAGAAGCGTGCCTGATACCCGCGATCTCATAATGACGATTACTCCGATCTTGTTGTGTTTCATTCTGGAACAACTCCTTGACGTGCACGCTCCCAGACTGTCAGCTTAAGCCAATCCTTACCGATAACTCCTTCACGGAAGGTAAGGTGTAGCCGCTCTCTCAGGCTGTACCTCGCATGAGATCGCCTTCCGGCAACGGAGGGTGGCCGGTTGGAAAGCATACGGGGGTTCTGCTGCGAAGTATGGCGCGCCCTGCGCCTGTCACCGTTGCCAGCGGCCTGGTCGACCTCAGGACTGTGTGTTGCCATGGTGGTCGCGAGTCTTGCCCTGCAGGGGTGCGGCGTCAAGAACCTTCCCTCAGCCAACAATCAGGCAGATATCCTCATCCTGATCTCTCCGCAAAGTGAGACGCTTGCGGCCGACGGCGTCCAGCAGTTCTCGGCGTCGGTCACTGGAGCGGCGAATAACAGCGTCATCTGGAGCGTTAGTGGTGCCGGCGCCACCGGCGGATACGGTTCAATCACCGCGTCAGGACTTTACACTGCCCCTCCGAGCATCTCCGCTGCGGTAACAGTCAACGTTCGCGCGACCAGCGTAGCTGATCCATCCAAGAGCGCCTTCGTGGCCGTCGTTCTTCAGCCTGCGGCCATCACGGTGATTCCGGCAACGGCGAGCGTGCCCGCCGGGACGAGGCTAAGCTTCACCGCGAACGTCACAGGGTTGAACAACCCAGCGCTACGCTGGACGATCGATGGAGCGGGCGCCGGCGACCGCATCTCCGGGACGGTAACAGCGGCGGGAGTCTACACGGCTCCCTCCATCAGCCCCGGTACTAACGTGACCTTAACGGCCGTCAGCGCAGTGGATGCGACAATATCCGCAAATGCCACGGTGACGGTGACGAATCCGCCGGCACTAGCACTCACAGGCGCGACTTATGCCGACGAGCTCACCAGCTGGAACGCAGTGATGCTGCCCTGGATTGAGGATTTGTGCGGCTTAGAGTGGGATCCCGTCGCCCGGGTATGGAGCGCGGTGCCCGGCTGGTCGCCTCCGCCTTCCGGCATCGGGCCACAGATTTACTACCTCGAACCGGCACTGCGTCCACTGACTCACATGGCAGTCATGAGGGGCGACGTCGCGGTGATGGATCAACTTGCCAGCTTTCATCTGGCGCTGCTTTCTCTGCGAACCACAACTATCGGCGCCATGCTCGACGCTGCACCGGCTAATGCAATCCTCTTCATAGATGGACCACCGGCTGCTCGGACTTTCGCCTGGTATGAACCAGCAGGACCAGGCCAGGTAAGGGTGCGCGAATGTCAGCAGTGCGACGCACAGTATATTTCAACGGCATCGCGGCTGGTCCGTGCCATCGCCGAGATGCCCGCATCGCAACGCACTTCTTCGCTCACTGCGTTTGCGCAGACATTCAGCAGTTTTATAGCGTCCGAGCAGTTGATGCGCCTGCTCTACGGGGCGACGCCGTGGTCCCACTGGGACAACCCTAACATTCCGCAGCCGGTGGTCGCTGGATGGCAGTTCCTGGCAGCCACCGGCTACGAGCCTCCAGCGCCTATCAGGTATCAGGCGTCTATGACTGACATTGAGTTGTGGATGATCGCCGATGCCGCTGACATGATCAGCGCGGACCAGTCTGCGCCGCAGTTAGCAATTCTCGACAATAATACCCGCGTTCAACTAAAAGAGGCGGTAAAAGCAGGCGTGGCACTGATGCAGGCCCGCTGTCACCATGAGGTCTCGCCAGACGGGGCAGACGTCCTGTCAGCCTTTGCAGGTGACTCGGATGGCCATCCCGACCTCGCGTACAGCGCCTACACCACAATCCAGCAGCCCACTGTGCCCAGCGCGAAGGCTGGTCTCAGCTGGGACAGCTCTCACTCGTACCGGCTACCGCTGGTCTTTCGCACGCTGTATGAGACACGGGCAGCGACCGGAAACAGCTACCCCGCGCTAGATGACCTGGTTGCACTTGGCAACACTTACGTCCATCTTGCCTTCAATGGTGACGCCAGTATGCCCGACTTTAACAACTTCATCGACGGGTGGAACGGCTGGCTGCGGGTTGGCTACTCCGACATTCCTGGCGGCTACCCGCCGCACCAGTACTGTGCCGCGGCGCAGTCGCCCAACAACTGCCTGACCGCAGGCACTCTGCAGGGCTGGGGACAGCTTGCTTTTGCCAACCCCGATCTCGCCGCGCTCGAGCAGCACGTGATCGACCTTGCTTACGATGACTCCGCTCAAGCCATGCTCTTCAAAGACCAGCATTACTTCTATAACGGCGGCCACTACAGTGTGGTTGCGAGCCAATACCCGTGGCTGATGGTCTATGTAGCCGGAGACTCCGCCGAACGACTTCCTTGAGCCGCCTGCGATGTAACTGCCGCCTGTTGGCGATGCGCGATCTGCGGCGCGAGCGGCTCTCCTTCCACTCCTGCACCCGCCATGCGAATCTCAGACGGTCAAGAATTCAAGGAACTCTAATGTAGGCGGCATCTTGAAACGTAAGGTTGCATGTTAGGTTCATGTTCGGTCGATACAACAACGCCGGATCTGGGTCTGAGCCCTGCCACTTCATGAAAACGGAGTAGAGGCGCTCGCCTGCCGGCATGGGCAGATCGTCAGGAACAGGGATGCCGATAGCCAAAGATGTAGTGCTGGGCCCGGGAGTGGCTATTCACCACCCCGAGCTTGTGAACATGTACGGCTGCGCGGTCGGCGCGGACAGTTCGATCGGGCCATTCGTAGAAGCGCAAAAGGGCGTTTCGATCGGGGCGCGCTGCAAGATATCCTCCCACGCCTTCCTGTGCGAAGGTGTGACAATCGAAGACGGCGTTTTCATTGGGCACGGAGTGATGTTCATCAATGACCGCTACCCCAGGGCCACGACATCCTCAGGCGCGCTTCAAACGAGCGCCGACTGGGCGGTAATTCCCACCCGCGTCTGTGAACGCGCTTCGATCGGTAGCGGCGCAGTGATTCTATGTGGAATCACGATAGGCACAGATGCAGTCGTGGGCGCAGGCGCGGTGGTCACCAAAGATGTTGCGCCCGGGGCAAGGGTCGCGGGAGTGCCAGCGCGCGTGATGGCTGGCCACGCGAGGTCATGAGCGCCATTGGTTGCGGAATCGTCGGCTACGGGTATTGGGGACCCAATCTTGCACGCACTGTTTCGGAGCTGGAAGATGTGGTCTTAATTTCGATCGCGGATGCGAGTCCAGAGCGCCGCGCACTTGCTGGACGACGTCATCATGGCACAGACATCTTAGCTTCTGCAGAAAAACTGATCGCCGACCCACGTATCGATGCCGTCTTGATTGCCACGCCGGTGTCGAGTCATTACGAACTGGCAAGCGCTGCACTGAAGGCCGGCAAGCACGTGCTGGTCGAGAAGCCTATCTGCGCATCGAGTGCGGAAGCCGCGAGGTTGATAGCGCTCGCATCCGCACGCAACCTGGTGCTGATGGTGGATCACACCTTTCCCTACACTGGCGCCGTACGCAAAGTGAAAGATCTGGTAAGCAGCGGCCACATCGGTCGACCCTATTACTACGACTCGGTGCGCGTGAACCTGGGTCTGTTTCAAAAGGACGTCAGCGTTATCTGGGACCTCGCGGTCCACGATCTTTCCATTATGGATTTTGTATTTGACTTTCGTCCGACCGCCGTTTCCTGCACCGGGATGAACCATTTCGCTGACCAGCCGGAAGACGTTGCCTACCTGACCCTTTACTTCTCGGACGACTTCATCGCCCATCTTCACGTGAATTGGCTTTCGCCGGTAAAGCTGCGCCGCACATTGATCGGAGGCAGCGAGAAAATGATTGTTTATGACGACTTGGAAGCCTACGAGAAGGTTCGTGTTCACGACAAAGGACTGATCGTCGGCAGCGACAATGGCGACAAGGAGAAGGTACGGCAGCTCCTGTTAAGGGGTTATCGATCGGGAGATGTCTGGTCACCGCAAATTGACCCCGCCGAAGCTCTAAGCCTGGAGCTGGCGCATTTCGTTCGCTGTATTCAGGGCTTTGAGGTGCCGATCACCGACGGTCATGCCGGACACCGCGTCGTCTGCGTGCTCGAAGCGGCGGAAAAGTCATTAATGCTTCGAGGCGCCCCTGTTGAGTTGTAGGAGAGGACCGCATGGCAACATACGTTGAGTCAGCCACGGCAGTACCTTTGTTTGATCTGAAGGCGCAGTACAAAGGTCTGAGGGATGAGATACGGGTCGCGATCGACGAGGTCCTCGATAGCGCGCACTACATACTCGGACCGGCCGTCGCTGCCTTTGAGCGCAACTTTGCTTCGTATTGCGAGGCCAGACACGGCATCGGCGTAAACAACGGCACCAACGCAATCCAGCTCGCGCTGATGGCGGCCGGGGTTGAATCCGGCGATGAAGTGATCACGGTACCTCACACGTTTGTGGCTACCGTCGCAGCAATACGCTACATTGGGGCCATTCCCGTCTTCGTCGATGTGGAGCCCGGCAGCTTCACAATGGATGCCGCGGAGATCGAAGCGGCCATCACTCCGAAGACCAAGGCGATTCTTCCCGTCCACCTCTACGGCCAGGCCGCGGAAATGGACAGCATACTGGAGATAGCGCGGCACTGGGGACTAAAGGTAATTGAAGACTGTGCGCAGGCGCATGGTGCGACATACCACGGCCGCCGCGTCGGCAGCATAGGGGACTACGGGTGCTTTAGCTTCTATCCCAGCAAAAACCTGGGCGCCTATGGTGAAGCGGGTATGGTGACAACCAGCCATGATGAGGGTGCACAGACGTTGCGCATGTTACGCGACTGGGGTCAGGAGGAGAAGAACCACCACGTGCTACGCGGCTTTAACATGCGGATGGAGGGAATGCAGGGTGCCGTGCTCGGTGTGAAGCTGCGGCACCTTGAGGAGTGGACCGAGAGACGGCGCCAATGCGCTGAGTACTACAACAACGCTCTCCAGGGCTGCGGTTTACATCTGCCACTGGAACGCACTGGGAACCGTCACGTCTACCACCTCTACGCCGTTAGATCGCCGAACCGCGACGCTCTGCGGGCCGCGCTGCTTGCCTGCGGAGTCCATAGCGGCGTTCACTACCCCATCCCGGTACACCTGCAACAGGCCCATGCTGATCTTGGCTATCGCCGCGGTGCCTTTCCGGTAGCAGAACGGGCAGCAGAGACAGAGCTTTCCATACCACTCTTTCCCGAGTTAACCCCGAGCCAACAAGACCAGGTCGTTGCCGCAATCCGTCAATTTGCAAGGCAAAACCGTCGCGCTGGCCAGGTGGGCAATCGACTTCAGGAGTTCGCTTCATGAAAGTAGTAGTTGTAGGCGCGGGAAAGATGGGATTGCCGCTGGCTTGCCAGCTTGCCTCGATGGGAGCCGAGGTAATTGCCTGTGACAACAACCTTCAGCTGGTAAGTTCTATCAATGAGGGGTTGATGCCGTTCGACGAACCAGGGGTCGGCGAGTTGCTGCGCCAAGGTCTGAAATCGGGCGCATTGCGCGCCTCGACTAACCTCGAGGATTCGATTATAGGCGTGGATGTGATCATCGTCATTGTCCCCGTACTGCTAACTGCCCAGCGCAGGGCAGATCTATCTGCAATCGAAGCAGTGACCCATACGATCTCAGCGCACCTGCGGCAGGGCCAGATGGTATGTTTCGAAACGACTTTGCCGGTGGGTACCACGCGCGCACGCTTACGGCTGATTCTGGAGCTATCCGGTCTGCGAGCGGGCTCTGATTTCGATCTCGTATTCTCGCCAGAGCGAGTGAAGAGCGGATCAGTGCTTGCTCACCTCTCCAACGTTCCCAAGATTGTCGGTGGAGTCACGTCGGCATCGGCTTTCCGCGGACAAGAGTTTTACGCAAGGTATCTTGGTGCGCCCGTTATCAACGTGGGTACACTCGAAGCAGCGGAGTTCGTAAAGCTGGCCGGCATGGTATACCGCGATGTAAACATTGGATTAGCCAATGAACTCGCTGCTTACGCAGAAGACCTGGGAATTCATCTGAGCAGCGTAATAGACGCTGCCAACACCGACGGCGAAACTCGAATGCTGGCACCCGGTATCGGAGTAGGCGGCCACTGCACACCGGTTTATCCCTACTTCCTCCTGCAGGACGCGACCGACAGGGGCATTGCAATGCCACTTGTCAGCAACGCTCGCAGGATCAACGACAAACAGGCGGCCAGGCTGCTGGATCGAGTAGAGCAGACCGGCCTGACACTCGCGGATAGCGCGTTGCTGATACTGGGCCTCGCATTCAGGGCGGGCGTGAAGGAACATACACTTTCATCGGCCTTCCTCATACAACAGGAGGCACAGAGACGAGGAGCGCGCACTTTACTGCACGATCCTATGTATAGCGGTGCGGAGATCAAAGCACGGGGTTTTGTTCCGTTCGCAATGGACGGCGGGGAGATGCCTCCAGTCATCGTGCTGAACACAGGGCACACGGCATATCTGCAACCAGATTTTGCCGTGTGGCGGGAGCACGGCGTGCGTCTGATTGTGGACGGCCGCAACTTCTGGAGCAGCGAGACAGTACGGAGAGCAGGGCTTGGTTATCTCGCACCGGGGACTGCTACCGAGGAGCTTGTTCCACAGGATGAGTGGCGGTATTCCGTAAATTGATATGCAACCTTGGTGGTTGTTCTCACTACTTGCTAACCCCGGCGACAGTACTGTGTAAGGGCTGTAGCTTTAGTGTCGGAATGTATTCTAAAGAAGGCCCTTTTTGTAGCGCCATGGACCAGGCTGGCACCGAATACCACGTTTGCGCAGGAACTCTCGCGTTGAATCCAGGAAAATGCCCGTCGGACCCTCGATCGTCTTCGCAAGCAAATTGATCAGGGTCGATGCGCGCGTTGGGCCCGCTCTCGTCTCGAGTGCCCATATAATCGACTCGTCAGCAGGCTGCATATTCAGGTGATACGACGGGTAAGTCTCAAGGAATGCCAACTGAAACCGCTTTCCTTCATAGGCAAGGCTGAATCCGTCATTGTATATAGGGGAGATCTCGTGACCCTTAAGGGACAATAGCTCGTGAAAGTCGGCTACCATCTTGTTCACGATCCTGAGTTGGCGATCGCGGTCCGGAGGTCGTACGGCATCACGAACAACCTTGGCCGGCACACCTATTGCTAGTTTGCCATCGGGGATAGAAGATACCACATAAGAATTAGACGCTACGATAGCCGAGCGACCGATGCGAACGCCTGCATAGACCGTGCAATTCATGCCGATCTGGCTGTAATCGCATAAAACCACGGGCTTGAAGACGTTGTCCTGCCCTTCCAAAATGGAGTGGCTGAGATTATGCGAGACCAGGATCGTTCGCTGAGTCAAAAACACTTCTTTACCCACGATCACGGGCCGGCACACGTTGATGAAGACATCGTCGCCCAGGTAGCAGGAATCGCCGACGCAGAGGACTGCCCATGGCTCCGAGTTGCCTCCGCCGCCGATCTGAATGCGTGACCCAGCAAAAATATTCTCTCCGAGTACGACGGTAGCACCGCGCACGCTCAGCCCGCTGCGAAAGCTGGTGAGCTGGCCGGCAACAAAGCGCTCCCGGCAAATCACGCTGCTCTGTTCGCCGATCTGTACTCCGTCTCCGAGCACAATTTGCGGAGCGATGATAACTGCCCCGCTGCCGAGAATGACCTCGGCGCCGAGCGCGGCGCCGTTACGTCGGTATTGATTGCACTTCTCCGCAGAGGGTAGTCCGCCGAAGGAGTCGATATGCGTTGAGATATATGAGAGAAAGTGAGGATCGACCGTCCCTTGCGCTGTGCTCTTGATGCCGGCTGGCAGACTTACACCGGCCATCGAGATTCCTCGCAGCGCGAAGTGCAGATCGCCAGCGTCGGTGAAGGTGCGCGGTTCCCTTCGATCACTTGAAGTATTAACAGCGTGAACGTCAGGAGTCGCAGCAGGCCCCAGCCACTCTGGGCGAGGGTCTCTGCGCGCCTGGTCCGGGTTTGCAAAGTGAAGGATCTTTTCCTGCATATTTCCTCGCTGAATTTCCAAGCGCCATAACTAATCTGAGTTCCCTGCATGCGCAGAGTAAATGCGACGACCTATGGATCAGCCGGGCGCTCCAGCATCCGAGATGTGCTCTCAGCATGTCTAAGATTGCCGAGGGGCTTCAGTACGGGGCGGTGAAGAGCGCGTTCTGCATGCTGATGTAGATGTCCGACATGGATGTGGGACCGACGGCGATCGCGTTGATGGTGCTCAGCATACCCGGCAACGGACCACCAGGCAGGCCGGTCGGCTGTTGAGCAGTTCCAACAATTGTGATCACATCGCCGATCGGGGAGATCCGGCGGATGGTGTAGTTGTCCTGATCGGCAACGTAGAGGTTGTGCTCCGCATCCACGGCGACACTGCTAGGGTTCCTGAAACTGGCCGCTGCTCCATTAGCATCTGTGCTCCCGCGTTGCAGAGCTTTGCCTGCAAGGGTAGACACAACGCCGCCGGACATGATCTCGCGAACTGTATCGTTGCCTGCATCGGCTACATAGAGAGTGCCCGAGCTGTCGACGGCGATCCCTACTGGGCCATTGAAGAGAGCAGCCGGGCCAGTTCCATCCGCTTGACCGATCATGCCGGGCATTCCCGCCAGAGTCGTTACCACGCCGCCGGGGGCAATCTGCCGGATGGTATCGTTGCCGCTGTCGACGACAAACAGGTTCGCGCTGCCGTCAACGGCGATGCCTGCAGGGCCGGAGAACTGGGCTGACGGGCCGGCGCCGTCGAGGCTGCCCGCGACTCCGGGTGTACCCGCGACGGTCGTGACTACCCCCGCAGCGGTGATCATGCGGATGGTGTTGTTGCCGGTGTCGGAGACGTAAACGTTATCGGCCGCATCAACTGCCAGATACATAGGCGCGTTAAAGGATGCCGCCGTTCCCGTTCCATCCGCACTGCCCTGTGTCCCTGTCCCCGCAAGCGTCGAGACCGCGCCGGTCGGAGTGATCTTCCGTATCGTATTACTGTTCGTGTCGGCAATAAAGAGGTTGCCTAGTGAATCAATCGCAATTCCTTGCGGGCGGTTGAATTGCGCGTTCGCCGCTAGCCCATCCGTCGTTCCGGGAAAGCTGGGCTGCCCCGCGAACAGAACGATGTTGCCCGCCAGCACTCGCACCTGCGTTGTTACATCTCCGCATGTTCCGCTCACCGTGAGGGTGAACGTAGTGCTCGCAGACAGCGGACCCGAGGGGACAGACACGCCACTCATTACAGCACCCACCCCGTTGTCGATGCTCGCCGTCTGTCCCAGTGTGCTGTCGAAGACCGCCGTCAGGGTCACATTACCGCCAGGACCAACGCTGGGAAGCGATGCGTTGAAGCTGCTGATCGTTGGCGGGGGACAAGCTGAGATCGTGACCGTAGCGGTTGCTTGTGACGTTGCCACGACTCCATTACTGCTGTTCGATGCGGTAAGGGTGTAGATGGTGCTGACGGACGGCACGACAGGAATGACTACTCCCGCGCCATTGAGAGGGACTGTGCCGATGCCGCTGATGCTGATGCTGGTTGCCCCAATGACGGAGTATGTCAGGTCGCTGGGCTGGCCGGAAGCGACGACCTCCGGAGTAGCCTTGAAGAAGCTAATGCGCGGCGCTGCGATCACGGTTACCGTAGTCGTCGCCACTACAGCCTTGTTGGCCGCGTTTGTCGCCGTCGCCGTATAGGTCGTGGTGCCGGAGGGGGTCACAGGGATGCTGACGGTAGAGCCGGTGACGGGAACGATCCCAATACCATTGTCGATGCTAAGCATCGCGACGTTGGCCACAGTGATGTTTAGGATCGTGCTTTGTCCCGCCGCGATCAACGCCGGAGCTGCCGTGAAGCTCGATATCACCGGCAGATCAACTACTGTGACCGTAGTGGTCACTGGCGTACTTGTACCGATCGCGTTAGTCGCAACAAGAGTATAGGTCGTCGTCGTTGCGGGAGTGACGAGCAGCGACGATGACGTGACGGGAATGCTGTTCGCCCCTGAGACAGCCCCGCCACTCGAGGTAAGGGCGATGCTGGTAGCTCCAGTGACAGACCAGGTCAAGGTGGTCGCATCTCCGTTGCCGATCGCCGCCGGCGTTGCTGCAAAGCTCGTTACTACAGGAGCCTGGGTTGCTCCGCCACTCATGTCGCGGCTAGCGCAGCCTGTCATCCCGCCTGCGAGTCCAAAGGTCAGCAATATCATGCCAAGTGTGGAGAGCCACCGCTTTGACATGTCTCTGCGCGTGCGAACATTCGTCTCCGATAGACGGGGATTCAAGAAGATTGCAGTAACGAATACAGAAGATACGGACCTCGATCTCATCAAGAACTCCGACTTAAATTTAGGGAGACCTGTCCGGTGGAGGACAGTTAAAGAACCGGAGACAAGCTGGAGCACCCCAATGCAACGGCCTTGTGACGCACGGTTCTACAAACGCGAAATAGAGTTAAAACTCCAGCTTCAGGCCGAACTGTACGGTTCGCGGGCGGTGGGCGTCGACCGGGTGTAGGAATGCGTTGCTCGCAATGCAGGACGGTGCACCCGCGGAGTAGCCCGTCTCCGGGCCTCCATAACAGCTCACGGTGTTGCTTCCAGTGTTGCCTTTGTTTGGGTCGTAGATGCGAAATTGTGTCACGTTAAAGACATTAAATGCCTCGGAGCGGAACTCGAGGTTGTGTTCGCCCCACACTTTGAAGTCCTTGAGCAGCGCCATGTCGAAGTTCAGCCGCGGAGGGTTGTTGAACGAATTGCGCCCGGCGTTACCTTGCGTGAGGCCGCGTGGGGCGACAAAGTGGCAGGGATTCCCGAGCAAGGGGCCAAAGGTCCTTGTATGTTCTGAGGAAGTATTGCAGTTCCCCTTGCTGATGGAGACATCAGGATAGGAATCGGCGGTGTTTCCCAAGGCAAGGCCTGCATTGTCTAGCGCCGCTATACCGGAACTTCCTGCACCATTCACGACGCTGAATGGCGTGCCGGTCTGAAACAGAGTGATACCCGAGAGCGACCAGCCACTGAGAAAGCTGCGAACTCTGGCCGAGATATCGCCGAAGGTGGGCACTGAAACCGTAGGTGGGCAGCTTGCATTGCCGGTCTCTACATCTCTGGGCGTACAGCCTATAGCATCCCTCAACCTGCTCCATCCCGTGATCGCGGGTAGCTGATAGATGTAGTCAATGTTAAGCAGATGTCGTTGATCAAAGTCGGAACTTGCTCGATTGGCAGCCAGGTTAAATGAGTCTACAAAGGTAGAGCTAAACCGGTCTGATGCCGAATCGATCGAGTGGGAGAAAGTGTAGGAGACGCCGACGTCGAGAGGACCGTGGTTGTGACGGAGAGTAAACTGCGCCGAGTGATAGACCGAGCCTGCCACGTCGCGGATTGCTTCGACACTGCCGATACCTTTGTAGGGGCGAAGCCAGTTAAGCGGAAAGTCTATGTCAACCGAAGTAGGACCGCCAGGAGTGCCGTCGCACGCAGCTATCAATGCGAGCACGGCTGATGGGTTGTCTTTGTAGGATAGCTGGGAGCCGTCGGGGAAGGTAAAGCTGGTCGTTGGGTTATGGGGGTCAGTGTAGTCGAGGGTACTCGCCTGGCAATATTGAGCGCCGACGATGGGCTGATGCAGGGAGAAAGGATTATTCCCGCTCGATACTGGTGGGAGCTGATTGATCTGCATGGCAGCGGACAAGTGTGTACCTTTGCTGCCAACGTAGGAGAGAGTAGCCGCGGTGTCGTTATCGATCTGGTGCTGGATTCCAAAGCTCCACTGTTGCGCGTATGGCCAGATCGTCTTCGTGGGAATGGATACCACGTTCAACGGGAAGGCTGCCTGTACATTGCCACCATTGAATTTGCCAATCGCAGTGTAGAACGTCGTGTCCTCTTGCATGCTGAGGACAGACGGGGGATTTGCCATCAAGGAAGCCGCATTCGCCTCACTGCCGGTTCCGTGTTCGAAGAAAAGACCATAGCCGCCGCGGATCGAGGTCTTTCCCAATCCCGTGGGATCCCATGCGAAGCCCACACGAGGCGCGGGGTTGAAGACGTGAGACGTCTGACAGCTCTTTGGTATGCCCCCGTAACCACATTCCACAAGGCCATTGGTCATGACGGGGTTGAGATTTGCGATGTCCAGCGGAAGAGGCGCGCCGGTGCGGTCCGCGGCCCCCTGCACGGGCTGCAGATATCCATGAAGCGAGTTTACTGTGATGCCATAAGCCGCAGGTAGGGCCCCGTCGTACTGATCCGGGAGCCAGTTGAAGAGCGGCTCGTGCCCGTCCGGCCTCCAGTTGTAAAACATGCTCACTCGCAGGCCCAGATTGACGGTAAGTCGCGGTGTGACTTTCCAGTCATCCTGAAAGAAAGGCTCGGTTGTGAAGTACGCGACGTGGTATGTGATCTGAGTGTTGTCTTGTTGGAAGCTCTGCACATCTCCTGCCGACTGCGGATTTGCCTGTCCGGTTAAGCCGCCAAAGATGAAGTCCGCGAACGCATTACCTGTGGTCAGGTAGCTCCCTGTGTTCCGAAAGGTCAGTACGCCTTGCACATTACCGGTATTCGCACCATTTGCAGAGCTGTACTCGTGCCTCTTGACCTCGACGAACTGCACTCCGAACTGGAAGCTGTGCTTGCCGGTGTACTTACTGACGTTCTCGCTGATCGTGCCATTCGCTATAGTGTGAAACCAGGGCTCGAAGGAGGTATCGGAGTTGAACCCGTTGCCGCCGTAAGCTGGGTTGTTGCCGGCTATGACAATGCCGGGCAGTTTTCCACCACCGCCATTGTTGAAAAGCGACCCGATGGGGTCGGGGACGCCATCGAGCGCAGACCGGCTCAAAATAACGCCAGGGCCTGGCAGGCTATAGAGCTTGATGCGCTGCGCAGTCACGCCCACCGAGAAATCGCTCAGCAGCGTGGAAGTAATAACGTTCGTCACATGCCCGATCAGGCTGGCGCCGGGTCCGACGAACGAGTTCAACACCGTCGGAAAGCTGTTGACGTTAGTAGCCCACTGCGGCACCGCCGTGACCGTCTGCCAATGGTCGTGTACGCCACTTACATAAAACTTCGTTTTGTCGTTAATGCTTTGGTCGAAGCGGAATAAATCTTCGCGATAATCGGTGGGCGGGGAGACGGTCTGAACATAGCAAGATCCGGTGCTTGAGTTGCATCCGGTAGTCGAGTTAGCTCGTGGTATCAGCCCTGCCCTCAGGATGGCGAGTGCCGGCTCGGCAAGCGTGATCTGGTTATAGAGGTAAGAGACCTTCTGTCCGCTGGTACCTGAGCCAGGGCAATCTGGATATTTCGCGGTACTGAAGCTCACATTACCCTGGCCGGGGCAAACATCGCTAAAGTCTCCAACGCTGCCGTAGCTTTGGGTAACGAGGTTGTAGCCGCGCTCTGCATCGGAGGGAACTCCCTGGTTGAACTGAAATGGGCTGCGTTCCTTCCGGAACTCTTCCGAGAAGAAAAAGAAAGTCTTGTCTTTATAGATAGGCCCGCCGATGGTGCCGCCGAAATCATTTCGGCGGTAGAGCGGAGCCTTGCCGGGAGCATCGAAATAGTTTCGTGAATTAAATACTTCATTCCTGAGAAACTCGTAGACATTGCCGTGAAACTTTGAGCCGCCTGATTTAAGTGCGACCTGGACCGTGCCTGATGCGCTGCGCCCGTACTGAGCGCCATAATTAGAGGTAAGTACCTTCATCTCTTGAATCGCGTCCACGCTGGGATACACCAGCAGGGTCGCATGTCCATGACTCGCGGCGATGTCCGCGTTCAGCACGTCATTGCCGTCCACGCTGAAAGTGTTGTACTCGACGCGACCGCCATTCACGCTGAACTTTGCGCTCCCGACTACTCCCACTTTGGCTTCATCCTGCCCGGTCTGATTGCTCACGCCTGGGGCGAGCGAGATGAGCGAGGAAAAATTGCGGCCATTCAGACCAAGAGAGACGATCTCCTTCTGGTTTAGAGTTCCAGAGACTTCTGCATTCTCGGTCTCGATCTGCGTAGACTTCTGCGTCGTTACGCTGACAGTTGTCGCTCCGCCCGCGGCTGCAAGCTGCGCGTCCATGGTCGAGGCGACGCCGGCCCTCACAATCAACCCGCTGCTGTTGAAGTTGCTGAAGGCTTCCGCACTGACGGTGACGTCGTAGGAACCGGGAGCAAGGCCATTGATGCGGTACCTTCCGGCTGAATCCGTTACAGCCAGCTTTACCTCGCCCGCCGCATTGCGGACTGATACCTGGGCCCCTACGAGTACGGCGCCGGTGCTGTCGGTGACAGTTCCCTCGAGGGAGGCCGATCCGTTCTGTGTAGCAGTGGAGTTAGCTTCTGGCGCCTGCTGGCCCCACACGGCTAGCGTCCGAACGTGGCAGATGGTGGCCAAGAATATAAGACCAATCAAAGTGGGCGAGCGATTATGCATGGTTGTCCTTTAGCTGTCTTACTCGTAAGGTTCGGCGGGATGCCGAATCGATCGTGCTCATTGTTAGGCTGCAACCTGTATCGCAGCGCGAACCCTGCGGCGCGGCGGTGCAGAGAGCATCACATGAGCGTGTAGCCTAGCTATCGCGCCGGGTCAATTCGAGCCGAGATACCGCCGGGCTTGCTATCCTGTGTCTTCTTCAACTCTGCCGCCAACCACTCGAAGAGTCGCCCGTCTGAAGTCGAAATCCACATCGCGTGTCCAGTCGGATAGTGAATGATCTGCGCATCCGGCGATGCTGCCATCTCCAGGCTGTGAACAGCCTCTCTCGGCTCTCCCGCCTGGTCGACGAACTGAAGCCGCACCTTGCGTGTCTTCAGCTGGGGCAGGTAGTGAACGGGCTCGAGCGGCTCCAGTTGTTTCTGGACGCCCGGCTCGAGGAGGGCGGAGCGCTGCTGAGCCGATACGTCCGGGGCCTTCGCCACCCAAGTAGGCCAGTCACCCCAGGGATCGAGCAGATCGAGCACTTTGATCCGCGGATCGGCGGCCGCGGCCAGTACTGCTATTGCCCCACCGGAGCCCTGACCGAACATGCCTACGTTGTTCATGTCGAGGTCTTTACGTGTTTCAAGATAGTCAAGGATCATCTGCACATCGTGGGTAGTTGTGGCGAGTGCCTCAGGTAACTGGCTGATGAGATTCTGAGTGGGTGGACGAAAGTCGTCCCGATGTCCTGTCAAGGCTGAGACGAAACCGACCGCAGCGACTCCGTTATGCACTACCCGCTTGCAGTACCGGTCATCTTTAAATCGGTCCGTCTCGCTGGGATATCCGTAAAGATATAGCGAGACCGGGGGTTTCCGTACGTTGCGGGGAAGGATAACGTAGAGATCAATTGGATCGTTCGGCCGCCAACGCAGTTGATACAGCTCTCGCACAAAGTCGGCGGTCACCTCTCGGCTGCCTAGCAGCGGCGGTTCAGCGTTCAAGACACTGCCTTTTAGCGACAGAATGGTGAAGCTCTCAACTGCACGGGCGAGCTCCATGCCCTGCCCCGTCGTGGCGCGCACGAGCTCCGGCGTTGCACCCGCCGGAGTGGCCGCCGCGGTCGTCTGAGCGCAAGCCGACGCCGCCGCAGCGGCGACTAAGATCATGCAAAGTAGAAAGCGTTTGAAAACAGGAACCGGAACCAAGAGAATCTCCTGAAGTACGGGTCTCTTCCCGCGTCGAGCAGAGCGCACAGAACGCTCACTACTTAGCGGTGAAGCTGGCTAGACAGCCATTTGCGTGTGCAGGCACTGTCAGGCGCGATAGCTTCATCACCAGATAGTGGACCTGGGTACGCACAGTACGGCAAAGGGTGAAATGCCAGACCATCTCAAAGCCAGCTCTTCGTGCAATGCCGGCGTAGATCGGAACCATCTGATCGATAGCAATCTGTGCAGGGTGCTCAGTCTGGTAAAACGCGGCGCGACGAGCGAGTTGCGTCGTCGACACTGTGGAATCTGAAGCGTGCGTTGTTTTCTCTAGATCAGGTACAACGTTCAGAATGACAACGGCCGACGGCCGAAGAATGCGGAAGAGGCTTGGAGCAAAGGCTTCGAAATGTTCACAGTACTCTTTGTGCAATCCAAAGAGACCGGCAGAGTTGTCGATGACCAGCAGATCGTATGTCTTCTTTGTAAGCAGTATCTGTTCGAACGAATTTCCTATTGTGATGCTTGCTGTGGGAAAGTTACGACACAGAGCAGGCTCCATTAACTGGTTTACCTCCCAGATGTCCAGGCTTTTTACCAACCTGCAATAGTCAAGGGTATGGCGCGACCCGTCACCGCCAAACATCTCCAGCGCATTCATATCGCTGAGCGGCGCACCTCTCCGCTTCAGTTCGCGCATTACGCTCTGCATAGGGCTGAGATTAAGGCTGCGCCTTAATGACCAGATCGCCCGATGAACAAGCCGCCGACTTCCGTACATTCTTTTCTGTTCTTCCAGGCCGTGATGGTAAGGTTTGGGTCTGTCCTACTAGGCTGCGCTACCACCGGAGCGGGCCTAGAGCAGTTGACAACGAGAGAGAAGTGGAAGGCAGCTGACCCGAAAAGTCAGCTGCCCGCCCTATGCATCCGAGGAGTGCATTATTGCTTCTGGTCCGTCTGCTGCAGACCACCAGTGTCGTTGATGTAATCGAGTTCGGACTGCACGGTGTAGACCGCGCCGCCCATGTCGCCGCCAGTCTCGGGAACGCCGGACTTGAAGCCGTTATTGCCGCCGTAGCCGGCTCCGGAATCCGTGACCACCTGTGCAAAGTGCGAACGGAAGACCTGCAGGAGAGGAGCCGGAACGAAGTCGGTGACGATGCCGGTAATGGGGTTTGCAGCGGCCTGGGCGTAGGAGACCATAGTCGTCGCGATGTTGGTGGCGTCTGAGGGATCATAGAGCAGGCGCAGCTTGCTCCAGATCGGATAGGTACCGTTGACTACGTTGGGAAAGTTGAGCAGTGGGCAAGACGTCACTACGCCGCCGCTGGTTGCGCATTGCGGAATGAAACCGACGCCGTTGGGGTTGGACGCAGGGCCGGAGTAGAGCGGATCGACGCCGTCAACCGTCATGTACTTGATGTTTGGCTTGCCTTGAAACGCACTATAGCCCCAGAAGGCATAGCCTATCGCATCGGATGTTGCGCTTACCGTGCTGATCATCTCGCCGGTGCCAACTACGCGTGCGCGGGTCGCTCCGTTCGAAAAGATATGGTAGAGGGGATTGCCGCTCTCCACAGTGCAAGGCTTTACGGTGCAGCCGGTGTTGGAAGGAGTGATGTTTGCCTCTTGGCCTATAACTACGCCATTGGCGAAGGAGGGGTCACCACCTATTTCACGCGAATTAGGAACGGTGAAGTCCATGGTGTTATACGTGCCTGAAAGCGGCTCGCGGATAAATACATGTATAGGAGCATCGGCTTCGCCCGCTACATCGGCCAGATCGCGGATGTGCCTCAGGTTACCGGTGACGACATTGGCTAGGACAAAGCGGTTTACGTTAGTGTAGTGGCCATCGCCAAAGTGCCCATTGCCGGTGTTGCTCTGATTTGCGAAGACAAGGATCGGCGAGGCGCCGACTGAAGCGTCGATATAGGTGCGAACGGGAAAAGAGCTGTTGACGGGATCGGTGTCCGAAGGCACGATAGCGAAATCAACAGGGTTGGCAGTCGCGCTGCTCTGCGAGCTCTGGATCGAGGTGCCGATCGGGAATGGACCATAACCGACGCCCGTGAATCCACGACCAGTGATCTGGGTACCATACGCTGTTAAGGCGCGCATGGTTGCGAACTTGGCATCTTCAGGACGTATATCCGTGACACCAACGTTCAGGACGGAGCCGTTCACCACCGACTGGATGTTCGCTGGAAGAGCTTCGCCGGCGCCTAGCAGCGGGACGATATTCGAATCGGCAACGCCCACCAGGCCGGCAGGCAAGGAGATGGTCCCCTTCGCCTGGTAGCCGCGCACGCCCACAATCGAGTCCACCGACAGGTAGTAGCAGATCACTCCCCCGGAGGTCTGTGAAGCTGCGGCGTCGTTCCAGACGATCCAGATGTTGCCGCCCTCCGGAACGATGGATCCGGGGTTGCGGGGATCGTTCAAAGTAATGGAAGTCGAGCCGCCCGGGTTTTTCTTGCTCCAGTGGTGGGTGCCGCAAAGCGCGGGAACGCCGGCGGAGTAGATGTTCGGGGCGCCGGCGGCCAGTGCAAACGTGTTGAACTGAGCGGAAGAACCGGCGGCGTAGAAGGTCTCCGCGGGCGTGTAGGCCATGAGGTTGGAAGCGCATGCCAGCGTTGCTGCTATCGACATGGCTCCAACTACTAATTGCGACTTCTTCATAAACAGAGCTCCTGGAGGGTACAAGCAGTCTTAACTGCAAGTCCCGGGTTGGAGTGCGAGATAATGAAGAACGGAGGTGCGCATCCGTTCCGGACTATTCAGGTCCATACGTACTGGTCATTCTTGAGAGAGAGCCCAGAGCGTTTGGATTCGGTGGTCGTTAACGGGCGAGTGTGCACTTCCGCCCGCCGCTTCAGGCCGAACTTTCTTACAGATCTGTGAACCGCGGCAGATGCTCACGACTGGCAGGTGACGCGCCAGAGCCAGTGTGCGGTCGCCCTGCACCCATCAGACGAACAGATCGACAACTTCTGAATAATTTCTTGCGGTGCACTTCAAGGTCACTGGGCCGGAGCGATCATCGACGCATCTTCTGCAATCACGAAGTAAAGATCATTTCCGTAGACCAGGGCGCCATCGATCGAGGTCAGATGGTATGGAGCGTTGTAGAAGTAGTAGCGATCCCGGAAGGCGTGGGTGGCTGGAGATTCGTCGAATGCCATTGCGATCAGCGATCGCTCCAGCTTGGCAAGATCTGGGTTGACGAAGGCCAACTCTCCCCAGCCGACGATGTTGCCCGGTGTCAGGCATAGTCGCCTTTCGTCGTGCATATCGCAGTAGAGGGAGGGCGGATTTCCATATCCCGGGCCATTGAAACCGACGCGTAGCCAGCCGTCTCCCCCGTCAAAGTAGTTGTGGAACAGCGGGTGCGTAAAATCCCCGTTAAAGACCCGGTAAAGATACTGGTTGACTACCAGTTGCAAGTCCTTGAACTCAGGAAAGCGTGATCCCGTGGCTTTTCGGTTCTCATAAAGAGCCCGCAAAAAGAGTGGAATGCGGTAGGCGTGGCCGATGTCCCAGCTCGCGTCCTGCTTGACCGCCCTCTTATCGGGCGTGGGAAGCGCTTCGCTTGTGACCCCACTGTAGGCAAGGTCAGGATGCCCCACGTCATCGCCGTTGAAATAACTTGCACTTCCAACTCTGCTGTGTAGGAAATCCCTGGTGTCAGGATAGTAAGTCCGCCTGGATTGAAAAAGACGCACGCCCGTACTGATCGCCAGGTTCAGCATGGAGACTTGCTGCGCAGTGAGCGGCACGAGTCTGGGGTCGTTCGCATGCGCACCAAGCATCTCGGCTGCGGAGGATAGTAACCACAGATCGATGTCAGACATTGCCGAATCCCAGGGGTCACGGCCCCTGAGTCCTTGCATCGCAAGTTCCCACTGTGCGATACGCCCCACCCTGGGCCTTGCACCAAGAGAGGGCATGTGTTGCTGGACGAAGTAGCGTTCCAGATGCTCCTTGATAATAAAAGGCCCATATTCCGTAGCAAAGACGTTCATCGCAGGAGTGCGGTCCGACTCGGGCAGGAGGGTCACAAGCCTGACCAGCAACGCAGCTGGATGAAGCCATTGTGCGTTGTACAGTTCGCCCTCGCCTACCTGCGAGTCAAAGGGTGCGACAAACGTGCGCGACGTGCGATCGACGAGCGCCAGCCGCTCCTTTGTCTCTGCCGTGACATTGGGTCTGCTCAGCAAGGCAGCAACGGTTTCAGTCTGCTGCAGCATCGTCACATAGTATTTTGCAATCTCATCCATGGTTTGCAGGTCGTTGCAGTCTCTCGCTGCACCAAGCGCCGGCCTCAGGTAAAACTCCGCACTGTAAAGCATCTGTCCGATAAAGTAGGTATGCGGGATCGGAATCCAGCCGGCGCTCGCAGTGTCCCATCTGATCCCGGAGAAGCCGACGCCGGTCATAGTGCGACCCAGTGTCTCCCAGGAGCGCCGCAGCATCAGGCAGTTCACCTCCGGTCTCGCTATGACATCGACCGGAATACGCATATCACCCGCCGCTGCCCCGTCGAGACGAACATGATAAAGAACACCGGCAATCAGGCCGGCCCCTTGCACATCAACGTCATGGCGCGGGCCCCGGAAGGTGCTAGTTACGATCGGAGCCATAAACCCAGCTGCGTCGTCGATCTCCAGATTGTGAGGCCCTACCCCAGCTGCGAAGATGGTCACCAAGGTTGATTCCGCCTGCACTCTGACCGCACTGGTGTGCTCTCCAGCACTTGCGCTGGCAGCTGTAACCAACGCAAAGATGAGTAAGGCGCATATCAAACTAGACTTCGGCGCTGCGGAGACAGTTTCTCGTGGCGAGTCTTCACGACTTCGTCTCGTCTTAACGCAGCGGCACTCGTCTCGAGTCATGCGAAGTGGGAATGCCGTGCCGGACCGGCGTGAGACTGCTGATACACGCCTGTCAGCAATTCCATTTCAATAGTTGGTTCCCACTCATACTCGGTAATGATCCGTTTCACCCGGGTCCGAACCAGATCAGGCCCCTCGCTGTAAGCTGCCGCCTGCAACTCGCGAAGAGTTCCGTGCAGCGTATTCCAATCGGGGAGAGGCCCTTGAGCGCGAATCACTTTAGGGATTGAGGTCGGAAGGCGGACCTCTGTGTCGTAAAAGAGCTCCTCGTGCAGCTTCTCTCCGGGTCGCATTCCCGTAAAGATGATCGGGACGTCGCTCTCCAACTTGCCGGACACACGCAGCAGAGTCTTCGCTAGGTCAAGGATCCGGATTGGATTGCCCATGTCAAGTACCAGAATGTCCCCGTGCTCTCCTATAGTGAATGCCTGCAGGACCAGCGATGCGGCCTCTGGAATCGTCATGAAGTATCGGGTCATCTGCGGATGAGTGAGCGTGATGTGACGGCCGTTTCGTATCTGCTCCTGGAAGACAGGGATCACGCTGCCCTGCGAGCCGAGCACGTTGCCGAATCGCACAGAAACACACCGCGTACGCGGAGTCCTTCGCGCGCCTACGATCATTTCGCCCAGCCTCTTGGTGCACCCCATAAGACTGCTAGGCTTTACCGCCTTGTCTGAGGAGATGAGCACGAAGTCTTCGCAGCCGCACAACTCGGCAGTCTGCAACAAGTCCATTAGGCCGAAGACATTGTTCTTGAGACCCTCGTAGGGATTTGCCTCGGTCATCGGTACATGCTTATAAGCCGCTGCATGGAAGACGACGCGAACGTCATGCTCCACGAATTGCCTCCGCATACGTTCCGTGTCCGTGATGTCGGCAACGGAGTAGACGATCTCGATGCTTGCGTCCGCCATCACTTGCTGCTGCAAGTTGAACAGTGGCGTCTCGGCCTGGTCGACGCAGATTAGCTTCTTCGGCATACAGCGCAGGATGTGCATGCAGAGTTCCGACCCTATGGAGCCCGCTGCCCCAGTGACCATCACAACTCGTCCGCGGAGTCGCGTCGTCACTGTGGATGAGTCGAGTACCACCGGCTTGCGACCAAGCAGGTCATCAAGCTTGACTTCGCGAAACTCTGAAATTGTCACCTTGCCGTCAATGAGGTCAGGGAGACTCGGAACCGCCCGGAAAGGCAGCCCCGACCGTCCACAAAAATCCGTAATTTGGAGCATTTGGGCGCCGGTTGCAGAGGGAACCGCAATGAGTATCTCCGATGCACGATACCGCTCTGCCAGCGACGGCAGGTCCTTGACCACCCCGACGACTGCGACCCCCGCGAGTTTTGTCTTCTGCTTATGAGGATCGTCGTCAACAATGCCTACTGCGTAATAGTTTTTTCTCTTCAAGGCATTCAGCAGCAAAGCGGCCCCGGAGCCGGCGCCTACAATAAGAACACGGGTCCTCGCTCCGACTCGGCGCGCTTCTCTGCTCTGCAGGATCATGCGTGCCTGCACCCTCAGACTCGCGAGCATTAGGAAAGAAAGAAGACTTTCAACTATATATATCGAATAGGGAAATGCTCGGACTCCGGCGACCAGACGCAACAGCACGAAGAAGCCGATCGATCCGCTGGCGACCGCTTTCACCAGATCCTTCATATCCCCAAGCCCCGTGTAGCGCCAGTAGCCGTGGGTTAGCTTGAACAGATACATGCACATCCATCGAACAGAAATTAGCAGAGGAAGTGCGAGAAGAAGAAGGCGGACATTCCAGAATACGAAGTCGAATCTTAGAAGCCAGGATAAAACCAGCGCAGTGCCTACCGTCACGGACTGCACGAAGAACATAAGCCAACTACGTTGTCGCAGCATCTCTGGCTTTCCTCTAAAACATTTAATAAGCGGCTTGCTACTGGGGTAAGTTGCGGCGCACACTCTTCGACACTGGACGTACGGAGATTCGGTAGGCTTCTTGGCAGTGACACCTTGCTACGTCCGTGACGCCACAGCCATTACGTGTTCCACGACTCTACAGGTGTGATCCATATGTTCGTGCGTCAGGGTTGGATGGACCATAAACATCAGGCTCGTACTGCCCAATTCTCTTGCTACCGCGTGTCTGGCGGGCGGCCTCCATTCGATCGGAACAGCCTGCTCCATGTAGATTTCGCTGCAGCTACCCGTGCTGCAGGGTACGCCGTGAGCGGAAATCGCCGCCGCGATGCGGTCCCGGTCCCAACCATCCGACAGTTCGTCAGGTACTGTGAACACATACTGCTTGTAGCACGCTCGCTTGATGTACTCCGGAACAACCGGCACGCGAAGGCCGCGTATCGCAGAAAGTCGATCCGTCAGGATCGACGCGTTACTATGCCTTGAAGCCAGCCATCCAGGTAACTTGCGGAGGCCGACGCGGCCCACGGCAGACTGTACCTCGCTGAGTCGCCAGTTAGTCCCGAAGCTTTCGTGAAGCCATCGAAAGCCCGGCGCATGATCTCGCATGAAGACAGCGTCGTGACTCTTGCCATGATCTTTGTAAGACCACATCGCCTTCCACAGCTCCTGGGAATTTGTCGTTACCATACCTCCCTCGCCCGCTGTGGTGACTATTTTGTCCTGACAGAACGAGAACGCAGCTGCATATCCGAAAGAGCCGACCGGGGCGCCTTTATAGGTTGAGCCATGTGCCTGAGCACAGTCCTCAACGAGCTTTATATTGAACTCATGCGCCAGAGCGAGAATCGAATCCATGTCGCACGGCCATCCGGCGAGATGGACCGCGATGATGGCTCTAACTCTAGGGGTTAGCACCGCGCGGATGGTGTTGGCCGTCAGATTCTGTGAGTTCCGGTCGACATCGGCGAAGACCGGGCGAGCGCCAACTGCGACTACGCTGCTCGCCGTTGCAAAGAATGTGCGGCTGGGCACTACCACTTCATCGCCGGAACCGATGCCCACGGCCCGAAGTGCCAGTTCGAGCGCGACGGTCCCGTTCGCCACGGCGACTGCATATCTGCAACCCGCGATTTGCGCAAACTCCTCCTCGAACAGTCGGCCCTCCTGGCCAGTCCAGTAGTTCACCCTGCCTGAACGAAGCACCCTGGCCGCAGCGGCGACCTCTTCCTCACCGAAGACCGGCCAGGGCGCCGACGAGATAGGCGCGATTAAGCAGGCCGGCGCAACCGCGGCAAATCGTATCGCTGTGCTTATACTTTCAATGGCCACAAGAATTAGGCTCGATACTGGGGAAAGTAGCCGAGTCGCGGGGGCGGCAGGGTGCCTTGAATACTGCGTAATTGAGTAAGCCGCACGTAGCGCTTCTCATCTGCAATCAAACCTACGAAGGAATAGTCAAAGAGTGCCCCCCCAAAGCTCTTTTTGTATTCGAATAGAGCGTTATCGCCACTCTTGCCTCCTCCAAGATGCAGCCAGCGACAGCCCCGACGCCGCCCCCACCTTGCGGCTTCGTTGATCAGCAATGTGTTGGCACGATGGAAGCGGCCGGCCTCGTTGGTCCCCGTCAAATGAGCATGAGCGAATTGATTTCCCGCCAGATAGATCCCCCCACCGACGACTTGCTCGCCATGCCAGGCAACGGCGATATCGACATTGTTGCCGAGGCCCGATACCAGGGCCGCATAGTACTCCGGCGGGAAGAAATACGATTTATCTGCGTCTAACTCACCCATGCGCTGCTCGTATATAGTTCGAAAGTGCCGGAGATGGCTATTCATCTCTTCTGGTGAGTTGGATGCCCAGGTAAGTCGGAGATTACGGTGAGCAAAATTGAGATCGGCCCGGCGACCACGCGTAAGTCCTTTAAGCCGCTCTTTGTCGTAGTCCCACGCGTCCAGGTCTAAACCGACAGTGGGACCATAAGGGAGCAGCAATACACCTTCAGGCGCCCTGTGGAACCAGCGCGCCTGGTTCAAGAGCGGGTGAAGACGGAGCAGAATGGAAACGATGTCATTCTTTATGCACCAGTGACGCAGGGCAGAGCAAAGTGCGGCCGTGGTCTCATAATCAACCTCCTCAGGACCGGCAAGACGGAGAATGCCTCCATAGCCGTAGGGAGTTATGGCGTCATAACCACTGGTCTGCTCGGTAAATCTAAGTTCCGTCAGCGATCGCACTTCAAGCGGGATTAGAAACTGACTACTGAGAGCCGAGACTACGACGGCGACCGATCTCGCTGCACCTGCTTTCTCATAGGCCCGAACATATCCAGGACGATAGTACACATCCCGATTCTCCGTACCCGAGATCAGGCGGTCCCATTCTTCATCACTTTCGCAGGTAACAGCGTCATCTCCCGTGAATCGGAATTCCGGCGTTTGCCTTTGCTTAGCCGTTTCACAGAGCTCTGCTTGCAACATGATGTTCCATGCCTTTCCTTCAGGTACTAAGTAGGTGCGCTTGCTGTGTCAGTCCACTAAATAACTCGGAAGGACACAGTCAGATTTGCGTAGGGAGGTGTACTTGTTCAGGTGAGACAGGCTGCGATCTAAGGCAAGCTATCTGGAAAGCCATTGCCTCGAAACGATCTACCAGATACCTGACATCGTAGTGCTGTTCTATGTGAAGGCGCCCTTGATGTCCTAGCTGCTCGAGGCGCTCAGGACACTGCGAGGCGAGCGCCTCCACTGCCTTGGCAATCTGAGTCGCATTGCCAGCGTCGACCAGTAATCCCGCACCGGATTCATGCACAGGGTTGATTGGAGTGCAGCAGCCAAACACTACTGGACGACCCGCCGCGAGATATTCGTAGACCTTGTTGAAGCTCATCCAGCCTTTAGAGACCTCGTCCACCCGATTATTGAGAATAAAGGCATCGGAAGAATGCAGGAGAGCGGGTATCTCGTTCTTTGGTCTAGCACCAAGGAACTCCGCATTTGCTATGCCCTCGGTCTCTACCCTCCTGATGAGTGCAGGCCTGCACGCCCCGTCACCGACAAAGCGGAATACTATCTTGATCTGACTTGAGGACTGCAGAAGTTTGGCGGCATCCAGGATCGGATCCAGGTCGTTCCAGCGATTATGGGCTCCGATGTAGGTCACGGTAAATACACCATCCGCGGGAGCGGGACGCGGCTGTGGATTCATCATCAGGTCCACGCCATGCGGTATCCACAGTATCTTCTCTGCGGCGGCTCCGGAAGCAATGAGCAGATCTCGTGAGTCGCGGGAGAACATGATGATGCTGGCCGCGCGACTGTATAGGTGGCGCATGGTGCGGTCGACCATGATGACGAAGGGGTGATGCTTCGAATAGCCCCCAACTTCGGTGAGGACGTATGGCCAAAGGTCGCGAATCTCAAGTACGAATGGCACACCGAATCGGGCCGCAATTCGCTCAGCGGCTAGAGCTGCAAAGGGATGTGGGCTGGAGCCGAGGATGAGGTCCGGGGCGGTAAGGTCCGCGGCCCAGTCTAGTTTCGCGGTAGATAGCGAGAACTGGAACATGTTCCGGACACGTGCCGCTGCATGTTGCTCGTAGGGGCTCGCTCTGATCCAGGTGAAGGGTACGCCGTCCAGCACTTGATGCTCCCACCTGCGCTTCGCAGCCATGGGAATATGTTCGTGAGTAAGGTGGTGATAGCTGCATGCAATCACGCGAACCTTATTGCCGCGCCGGATCAGTTCGCGCGCGTGGCTAAAGTGACGCGCATCGCCAGGCGCGGTCGGAGCGTTAGCGTAATGGTTGACCAGCCAGATATTCACGTACGGGCGGCCCGCACTTGCTTGTAAGTCGCGATCAGTCCCTCTGCCTCGTGCTCCCAGTTATAGTGCTCCGCCACGGCACGCTGGCCTCTCCTGCCCATCTCCGCGGCTTCGGCGGGGTGCTGCATGATCCAAACAATTGCATTCGCACTCTCCACAGGATTTAGCGGGTCGACGAGAATGCCACAATTGGCGTCCTGCACGACGGACCGGATGTAAGGAAAGTCGGACATGATAACTGGCAAGCCCGCAGCCATGTATTCGAAGAGTTTCGTAGGCTGGGATGGCAGGTAGTTAAAGGTAGGATGCAACAGCAGTATCCCTGCCCGAGCGCGACCTAGCAACTGCGCAACTTCAGGGCGTTTAACATACCCGAGGTACTCTATCAGCCCGTCTTCAGTGTTACCTCCGAGGTAGTCTGCCTTTGCGCCTGGCTTGACTGCGCCACCGACGATCAGGCGGACTCGAACTTCTTGTACTGCCAGCTCCAGGGCTTGTCTCATCTCTCTGAGACCACGAAGGTCGCCAAGCCACCCGACATAGGCCACAACGTTTTCACGCTGTTCGTAAGGAATGCCTTCCGCGAGGACCAGCTCAGTCTTCCACGGGAAGTTCTGTACCACGCTGGTCCGGCCCTTTGCAAACTTCCCGGCTATCTTCGGTGTAGCGGCTATAACGTGGTTCCAAGCGGTACCGAACCCCGCCTCGCAAGCCGCCATAGCGAGCGATGCGGGCTTCTTCAGCGGGTCCGGTATCCACTTCTTGCTGAACACTGAGCCCGGATTGTCTTCGTGTACGTCATAAATCACCTTTTTACCGCGCATCCGCAGCATTGCGCCTATGGGCATCAGCTCCGCGTCGTGGAAATGGTAGATCTCCGCGTCCGCTTCTGCTGCCGCACGATAGACCGCGGGCACAGTTTGCTTGATGCGCTCGTTGCGATTCCTCGGCGGAGTTACAGCGCGGAGTTTAACTCCTCCCCGCGTTACGTCTCCCTCGGCATGCGGCGCGATCAGCGTTACGTCATAACCTGCCATGGCGAGGCTGATACATTCCTTGTGGAAGATGCGCGTATCAAACGGATAGTGGACCGAGGTCATGTGTACAACTCGACAGGGCATGCTCTTCGTCTTTCCGAAATTGTGGTGCATTTATGCAAGACGAGCCGGATTGGGTTACTAAGATGAGTCCGAGGCCCTGCAGGCACTAATGCGGAGAACTCAATCGCCCCAGCCCGGATGAGCCGCATGGATCTTTGCTGCTCTTAGCGCGGAGTGATTGGAAGCATCACCGAAGAACACTACAGCGAATGTCCGCAAGAGGATCTTCAAATCGAGCAGGAGTGAGCAGTGATCGACGTACCAGACATCGAGTAGAATTCGGTCCGGCCAGGAGATCTCTATGCCTCCGTTTACCTGCGTCCATCCTGTCATGCCCGGCTTTACGGCCAGCCGGCGGCATTCATAATCACCGTATTCGGCAGCTTGCTCTAGCAACGCCGGCCTTGGCCCCACCAGTGACATATCACCGCGAATCACATTGAGCAGCTGGGGCAGCTCGTCGATCTTGAACCGACGCAGCCACTTGCCGGTGCTCGTTACGAGGGGATCTGTGGAGGTGACCTCATGTGGGCTCAGCGCAGGTGTCTGGTGCGCGCGCATGCTGCGAAACTTCAACATCAGGAAGGGTCGGCCAAAGAGTCCGGCGCGGGTCTGACGGAAAAAAACCGCACCGCCATCGAACGCAACAGCTAGAGCAGCTAACAGGAAAACTGGCGCGGTAAGAATCAGAAGAATGCCGCCGAGGGCAACATCGAATTGCCTTTTCAACGTCTTTCCTCTGTTCGTTTGGACGCCGTTAGGTTTCATATGTCGACGACTTGGGATAGAGGGGCTATTTGGCACGCGGGACTAGCGATGCCATACGTAGAAGCGAGTCTAGAACACTCCCGCTGGCATCAATTCGTGCTCTTCCTCTTCTGCCTCCTCCTGCAGAGGCAGTGCGTTCTCCTGGCATCCGGTCTCCTCTTCGTCCTCAGGGGCCATGTCGGCTGCTTCAGTTGGAGACAGGTAGAGCAAGACCACTACCGCGAGCGCGCCATGCGTTAACACGACCGTAGTGGGGGAAGTATTGCCCAGCGAGATGGCGGGTAGAACTGCAAGCAGCGCGGCCAAATCGAGTCGATGGGGATCCGCGGCAGAGTCGTACATCCAGATCAGAAAACCTACGAAGAGAGTGAAGCCCAAGATGCCCCCGATGCCGAAGTCGGCAAAGCCCTCAGCCCACAGATTGGCGTTCGCATCAACATGATCGCTTACGAAGTAGACCCGCCCAATTTCATTTGATGGACCATAGAGGGCCCCGGTCCCGAAGCGGTATCCGATTCCTGGGTGGGCGACCTCCGAGTAGTGCTCGAAGTAGAAGCCGGTCAGCAGACCGGGTCCTGCCAGAGTACGGCGTGTGATCATACCTGAAAACGGAGACCCGGGAACTGCGAGGTCGGCCACGCCGCACGCCACGATGATTCCGGCCAATCCATAGGTCATGCGGAGACCGAAATTGCGCATACCGGCGCGCAGGAACCAGAACACCAGCGGGAGCAGGAACGTAGAGAAGAGGACGACCTTGAAACCAGTGAAGCTAAAGATTAAGACCTGGCCAGCAACCCCGGCCAGCACCAGAGGTTTGCGCCGGAATACGAGTCCGTACGCGATCAGAAAAGGGTCGAAAGCCTGGCCGAGTTGTCCGACAATATAGCCTATGGCGTGATTGGACTCAGTGAAATAGAGACTCCGTATATCGTATTCGGTAGCCCCGGCGAACAAGGAGTTGACGTTCGCGACAAGGTTCTGCGGATGTCCGGTCACGATGACGACGCTTAGACAGCCAACCCATATGGCCACAAAGCTTGCCCAGAACATGTGTGGTGAGAGCGAGAGCCGGCGCACCCTGAGAATTGGTCGAGATGGAACGATGCAAAGAAGACTCATCGAGACGAGCAGCGAAACCTGCAGTGGAAAGAGCTTCTCGATAGGCATGCTGAGGCTGATCGCCGGCACGAGAATGGAAGGGACATAGGTCGACAGGTAAAGCCACCATAGGATTAGCGCAGATGGCGTCTTGATCGAGTATGGAAGCAGCACCGCAGGCAGTAGGGACAGTACGACCAGCCACACCATGATAGCCGGGTTGCGCCAAGCGAGAGTGTAACCTTCGGCGAAAAAGGCCGGTGAGATGACCACAGCGTACGCCCACAAGAGGGCGGCGATATAGCACCCTGAGGCCACCAGCAGCTTAAACTTCTTCATCGCGTCATCCTTTCCGCTGTAACGGCAGGTGCGTACGGCTAGCTGTAGACGACGCCGAGTTCCTCTGACCAGCGGATCAGATTGATCCACCGCCATACGCCAAAGCTGAATGGACGCTTTCCGTTCCGCACCGCCGCCCACCCCGCTCTTGCCACGTCGATGTTCAGGAAGGGCAACTGCCGGGCGCTGTCACTGGCGAGGATGCCCCCCACCCAGACATCGAGCGCATTCAACCAGCGTCCTTCCGGGGTTGCAAATCCCAGTTTGTCGCGCCGGTCGAGTATCACGTTGGGCACGATGCCCCGCATAGCCGCGCGGAAGACCGCCTTCGATGTGCCAGTCGAACTGATGAGGTAGCTTTCTGGAAGGCGGCCCAGAAAACTTACCAGTTCTGCCGTCAGAAAGGGGACGCGGCTCTCGACCGAAAAGGCCATCGAATTCCGGTCCTCGTACCGTAGCAGGCCGGGCAGGGTCTCGGTCACACTGCGCGATAGAGTGTCATGCAGCACCTCCCGCGCCAATGTGTAGTGCATGAACTCGGGCCCTACGCCGCGTTTGGCGAACCAGGTGCGATCGAGCCATGCAGGGAACGGGTCTCTACCGGCTAATCTACGCGCTATCGATTGCAGTGACGGCGATAGCAGGTAGTCGGCGCAATGAGCAAGACCCTTGTATCTTCCAACCCCGTTCGCCCCCGAGAAGCTGTGCACCAGTTGCGCTGCTTCAGACCATCGTCCCTGCCGCACAAGAGACGCGAGACGCGCGCCCTGATAGTGCATGTAGCCGCCCAGGATTTCGTCCGCGCCCTGACCGTCAAGCATCACCTTGATCCCCGCTGCGCCCGCGGCCCGGAACACCTGGTACTGGGCATATGCGCTCGTGCTGCCGAAGGGCTCGTCGTGGAAGTGCATCATTCCCGTAAGATCGTCCGCCAGTTCCCCTGCCGTGACCCGCACCTTGTGAACGTGGGCACCCGCCTCGGCGCCAACAATGTCTATCCAGCGCTCCTCGCTAAGTGTGCTGTCCTCGGCGATAAAACTGAATGCGTGGATGTCGGCGCGGCTGTCAAGGTGGCGTATCGCCATCACAATGGCGGAGGAATCGATCCCGCCCGAAAGCGCTGCACCAAGCGGCACGTCACTGCGCAAATGCAATTCAACGTTGCGCAGAAACAGCTCGCGAACATGCTGCGTGGCTTCCTCGAAAGAGATCTCAAGCTCATCACCCGCGTCCGCCGACCAGTAACGCCTCGGCTCCGGTGACGACGGCCTATCGAGCGATATTTCCATGGAGTGCGCGGCTGGAACCTGCCTGATGTCGCGCAGCAGTGTCTGCGAACCGAAATCGGTCATACCGTAACGCAGATACGAGAGCAGCCGTCCCGCATTCGCTTCCGGGTGGGAGGAGCCGAAGGCGAGCAATGCTTTTATCTCTGAGCCAAAGCAGAGGAAGCCGTCAGCTGTGGAGTAGTAGAGCGGCTTTATACCAAAGCAGTCGCGCGCCAGCAGTACAGTCCGCTTAGTGGTGTCGAGCAGTGCGAAGGCGAACATCCCTATGAATCGGGTGAGTGCGCCGGTGCCCCATTGCTCACAAGCTGCCAGCAGCACTTCCGTGTCGCAGCGGGTTTGGAATCGATGTCCTAATCCCTGCAGCTCCTCGCGCAGTTCCTTGTAGTTGTAGATCTCGCCGTTGTAGATGACGTGGTAGCGTCCGTCGGCGGATGCCATCGGCTGCCATCCCGAGTTGCTAGTGTCGAGAATCGCCAGCCGGCGATGAAGCAGCAGGACCTCGGGCTCGCGATCAGGTTCTGTCCATTCACGGCCCGATTCCACGCGGCGGCCGCTGAATCTGAGCCAACCCTGGTCATCGGGTCCTCGATGTTCCAGCCTTTGAAGGATTCGAGGTGCATACATCGACTTCCCTTTGCCGGGCCGCGCGATGAAACCTGCTATTCCACACATGATTTTCCTTCAGAACGAGTCAGGAACAGACGCCATTGAGGCGGGACACTGCATCTTCTGAAACCGTGAGACAGTTCGGACGAGGATTAGAAAATAAACGACGTAGAGTGCCGTGTTCAGGAAGGACAACATGCGTACGGTCTGGAGCATCGCCAATCCTCGCCGCTGCGCTACGACAAAGAGCGTAATCAGCGAACAGATGCAGACGATGTCCCACACAAGTTTCATCTCCTGCCCGCTGAGCACCAGCACCACCCGACTCACAGGAGCCACGACGAACTGGGAAAGATACCAGGGGGCGATCATGCCGGCCATCGCCCCCGACAGCGCCCACCTCGGACCAAATACTGCGGAGAAAAGAGGCTGACTGTACGCGGCGAGCAGGACGGCGGGAATGCCGCCGACAGCCAGCAGGCTCAGACTGGTTCGTCGGAACAGACCCATGACCTCATCCGGCGTTTCCCGTGCGCAGGTGGCGAGCCGGCTATGGAATGTATCTGCAATAGCCACTGTGACAAGTACGCTGGGTACCGCGACCGCGCGCCATACCAGGGAGTAGAATCCTCCCGCAGCGTTCCCATACAGACGAACGAGCAGCGGTACGGGCAATCCGATGCAAAGTGCGTCCAGGAACGAGGATGGCATGGAGAAGAGTGGGAACTTCCGGTTGCGCCAGAGCGCGCGCATCAACTCATGACGATCGAACTCCGCAAGACGCCGCCGCAAGACCGGCCAGGCACTGCGCAGCATCTGACTCATGCCCATGCCCCGTCCAGCCGTCTCTCCGATGACTAGACCAACCGAGTGCCAGCCCGCCAATCCTAAGGCAGTCTGAAACAGGGCGCGCGCAGCACTCTGCACGATTAAGCCCCGCGAGATGCTGCCGAAGCGATCTTCGCGAACACACCAGTAGCGCAGCGCGGAAAAAACCCCGACGCAGCCTAACGCCACGAGCACGAGCCACGGGGTATATCGAGGCAGCCCACCAAAACCAAGTAAAGAGTAGTGGATCAACAGCCACAGCACCGCGCCCGCCAGTAAGCTCATCGGCACTGCCAGCACGAGGGAGGCAAGCGTCAGGTATGCGGCTTCCCCTTCATCCCGCCCACAGACGATGCTCGACTCAAACCCAAGCGCCACGGCTACTCCAGCGACGCTCAGGAAACTCATGAAGAGGCCCAATCTACCGAAATTTCCCGGCCCATAGATACGTGCCAGGATCGGCGCTGCTCCCAGCGTGAACAAGTGCCCAAGCGCTGAGCCTCCGCTGAGCACTCCAACCTTGCGGAGGAACGAATTCCTGCGTAGACGCTCCTTGTATAAAGCGACGTGCGCTGCAGCGGACGATCTTTGGCTGACGATGGACATCAACGGATAGTGGAATAGACAGCGACCCCGCCAGCCGTGGCCAGTAACGTATCCAGGCTGCGGCGGCCAATGCCGCGGGTGACACTGCCGGGGACGAACACCACGTCGCCTGCCTGCAAAATCACATCCGCGCTCTCCGACTTGAGGATCGACTTCAAGTCCAGCGCAATCTCCTGACGACCCTGCGGGCTATCCCGGATGAGGCGCGCCTTGCCTAGAGAAGCCGTCGCGGTAGTGCCCTCGGCAAGTGCCAGCGCCTGCACCACACTCAGCTTTGCACGGCGGTCAATCAGAAATCCACCCGGCCGTCCTACATCGCCGAGTACGTAGACGATACCTGTCTGACCCGCTGAGATGTTGTCGCCGGGCAGGATCAAGGGGTTGCTCTTGTTCTCATCCGGATCGCTGAGGTCGACCGCAATGGTCTGCGGAGCGGCGCCATCGCGCTTGATAGTGATGATGTTTCCTGCGCGGGCAGTCAGACCGCCAGTCACTGAGAGCAGGTCTCTCAGGCGATGCGAGCGAAGCAGCGGATAAGCTCCCGGTCGAGCCACTTCTCCAGTCACGTAGGCCATCTGGTTCGCGTATTCGACAACAAAAAGCGCTACCTGGGGATCCTTTACGAATTTGCCCGTAACCAGTTTCTGCGCCATGAGCGACTGCAATGCGTCGGGAGACATTCCCTGCACAGGGATTTCTCCAATCAGGGCGAGCTTGATTTTTCCGTCGCTATCGATTCTCACACGCTGGGTCAGCTCCGGCGAATCGAAGACGCCGATCTCGAGTAAATCGCCAGGACCCAGCGCTGCGCGCGCGGCTGTCATGCCCGTGGTCAGCGAGTCATGGCCGAGAGACAGTTGGGAAGATGAGTTGGCGGCTTGCGGAGCCTGCATGCTGGTGCCGTCTGCGCCCACGTCACCGGTCTCCCGCGTCTGCGCCGATAGCATTACCGGGGCGATCAAAAGGCCCATCGTCATGGCGCTCTTCAGCTTAAGCATTGCCGCTCTTCCTTTCGTTTCCTGTGAAGTAGTGGCTGTAAAGGGAAAAGTCGTTGCCGTAGTAGCCAAGGCCGTGGACATCGAGATCGTTGACGATTGCGCCGCTCACCTTGGCATCGACACTGTTCAGTATCTCGATCGTGCGGCTAATGTCCTGGCGCTTACTCTGTCCCGCACGCACCACGAGCACCACTGTGTCGGCCATCGTGGAGAGGATGACTGAATCGCTTAATCCAATGACCGGCGGAGCATCGATGATGATCTGGTCGAATTCGTCCCGCCAGGTCTCAATCATCTTGCGCATACGGTCGGAGTCAAGCAGGTCAGGAGGCTTGGGAGGGCGCTCGCCTGCGGGAAGAATGATCAGGTTAGGCAGGTCGGGATGGGAGATGTAATACTTCGCTGGATCGTCTCCTGCGAGCACGGCGCTCAAGCCTCCTCGGCTTTCGGCTTCTACATATCGCGCCACATCTGCGCGCCGCATGTCTCCATCAACAAGCAACACGCGCCTGTTCTTCTGCGCGAATACGACAGCGGTGTTTACGCTGGTGGTCGTCTTGCCCTCGCGCGGCAGCGGGCTCGTAACCAGTAATACCCGGGGAGGTGCACCAGGGTTGGAGAGCAGAAGCGCCGTACGCAAGGAGCGGTAAGCGTCGGCCGTTTCGCTCTCCGGCCAGTCCAGGGTCGCGATCCGGTTCTTCCCGTTCTTGGCTACAGGCGTTAAGGTGCGCCCATTGTGATCGGTCAGGCGTGGAACGATGCCAAGAGCAGGAAGCGGGCAAAGGTCGGCTACGTCGTTCAGCGTCGCGATCGTTGTGTCTGCGCTCTCTAGCAGCGCGCAGAGGGCAAGACCAAACAGCGAGCCTGCTACGATGCCCCACGCCAGGTTGAGCACGGGGCGCGGCTCGACGCGAAGTACCGGAATGTCCGCGGGATCGATCACAGTCACGTTGGTCGCGCGTATTCCGGCAATGATTCCGGCCTCCTTCAACCTCTTCACCAGCTGCTCGTACAACTCGTTGCTGGCATCAACGTCGCGCTTCAAGAGCGCTAGCTGGATCGCACCTTCATTGGTGTTATAGGCCTGCTGCTTCTGTTGCTCAAATTCGCTGCGTAGCAGATTCTCGCTGCTGAGGGCAGCATCGTACTCATTTTTCATCTTCTCTCTGGTGTGATCGATCTCTGCAGCGGTCGCCTGCGCAGCCTGGTCCAACTGATCCCTCAGCTGCACCACACGCGGGTAGGCTTCGCCGTACTTTGAGTTCAGCTGCGCATACTGATTCTTGAGCCCGGCTTCCTCAGTATGCAGCACCTGCAGCGTGCTGCCCGGGCTCATGCCGATCAGCGCTTCCGGGTCTCCATTGCGGGCGACGTTGTAGCGCGCCTGCCGAACGATGCGCTCTGACTCCGCCACCACAAGCTGCTGGTTGATGGCCGTCAGTCGTTCAATCAGGATGTTGTGGTTTTCGTCAGTGCCGATGATCCCGCTCCGTTTCTGATATGCGATGTACTTCTCAGCAGCTGTCTCCGCATCTCTCTTTACCTCGGCCAGCTGTCCCGAGAGCCAGGTCGATGCACGCATCGCCGCCGCGTATTTCGTCTGGAAATTGCGCTCTGCAAAGATGTCTGCCAGCGTGTTCACGACCGTGGCCGACAACTCCCTCGACCGCGAGCGATAGCGGATTTCGATGATGTCCGTACGCGGCACCGTCTGGACGTGGAGCCTGTCGTGGAACTCGTCGATGAGCATGCGGCGGCATTCCGGGCCTACCGAACTAATTGAGTCACCGGGCCTGGATAGACACTGAATCGGTCCGATAATAGCTTTGCGATGGGCGGCCTCTGGACGCTCGTCCAGGCGCAGGCGTTTGATGACGTCCCACGCCAGCGAGTCCGTTTCAAGCACGCTGACCTGTGTCTGAAGCTTTGTTACCGCGTCCGCACCGGTTGCCTGCGCGAGCGCTTCGGCGCCGAGGGAGTCGGGCGATTCAAAGTCGACCGTCAGACGGCCCACACCTTCGTAGCGCACCGGAAGCACCACTGAAATGACAATCGCTGCGGCGGTAGCGGTCGCTAGGCACAGCAGGAAGGCGCCACGCCGGCGCACCAGCATCTGCCACAGCTCCTGCAGTGTGATTTCAGCACGCTCTCGCGGAGCGTAGCTGTTGCGGTTCGTCACCGCACGGCGCGTAGGATGATTCCGCAAGTTGTTCAGGCCTCGCGCTGCATTATCTGATTGGGAATTCACAAAAGCTCCAGGTCTCAATACGCCGCACAAGATCGTTGGGCACTGTGACGTCTCTCTTACTGACCCACGGGTTCCAGCGCATAGGGTTCCAGCTCATCGGCTTCTACATGAACGGCGATACTTTTCATGATCAGCTCGAGGTTGAGTACTACGCGAAGATGGCCATCGGTGCGCACCACCACTCCGGCCAGACCCGCCAGTACGCCGGTACGGATGCGCACTCGGCTTCCTACCTTCACGTATGGATGAGGGTTCGCTTCCCTCTCACGAAGTCCCAACCTGAGTGTCTCAATCTCCTGGTCGGGCAGCGGCGTGGCTCTTCGTCCATTGCCCACAACCGAGTAGACCATTGGAACCTCCAGCGCTCGCCCGAGCTCGGTCCGAGCCACCCTCGCAAAGACGTACCCCGCAAACAGTGGAAGTACCACCTTGGCAGTGGTGCGATTATTCCAGCGCCTTGTAGCGGTGTAGATGGGGAGAAAAGTTTCGATATCGCGCAATTGAAGATGATGCTCTACTTTTTTCTCGTTATTCGAAGCGGTACACAACGCGAACCAGCTCCGCACAGGTTCCGTTGACTCAGTTGCGCCGTTCAATGCAATGTGCCTCGTCGTCTTTAGCCGCGTAGAAGTAAGCGCTGCGGTTTGAGCATGGCTTCGCCAGCCCCACTTAGCAGTGGGTTTATCCACAAGATGTTTTTAGGAGACACGCGCGGTTCTATACATCACCAAAGAAGAGAACCTTGGTGATAGGCCGACTTATCTGCATCCTTTGCCACGATCAGTGAAAAGGGAGTCAGCCATCAGCGTTGTTTTCGTCGCTTGGCAAGAGTGGCTCGTTCAGATTGCTGCGATGTTACCTAAGTGTGAAGGTTAGATGAACTATCGTAACCTCTCTCATCCAGAGAGCGGCCGTGCTCAACACAACGTTCACTCACTCTGAGTCGATTCCTCATCGCCGGCGGAAGACTTCTCTGAACGGCGCGAGGCGTTGGATCGCGTGAGTGGACCCAGCGTGGCGGCAGTACATGAGCGGTGTACCTTCGCTATAGGAACAAGTAGGACTGAAGCTCTCATGAACAAGCAGCAGCGTTCTCCCGATCACGCGCAAGTTGGACGGCAAGATACGGTAGCAGCGAGTGTTGGCTCCTGGACCTTGGCTGCAACTATTCTGGGATCGAGCATGGTATTTGTTGATGGCACTGTTGTGAACGTCGCCCTGCCGGCTCTTCAGGGCGCCTTCCATACGACAGGATCAACCCTGCAGTGGATCGTCGAGGCGTATGTCCTTTCTCTTGCCTCTTTGCTGCTCCTGGGTGGTTCGTTCGGAGACCTGTACGGTCGCAAGCGGATATTTCTGATCGGAGTAGTGCTTTTTGGAGTGTCCTCGATCTCGTGCGGTCTCGCTCGCGGTCTCGGCGTGATCATCGCGAGCCGCGCAGTCCAGGGCGTAGGCGGGGCGCTGCTCGTTCCCGGCAGTCTGGCGTTGATCAGCGCCTCATTTCCAGAGGAAGCTCGCGGACGCGCCATCGGCATATGGTCCGGGACCACTGCCATCGCCGCCATGGTGGGTCCGGTTCTTGGAGGATGGCTCGTGCAGAATGCATCCTGGCGTTGGATCTTCTTTCTGAATGTCCCCCTTGCCCTTGCGGTGACTCTCATTCTGATCAGCAAGGTCTCTGAATCGAGGAATCCCAGCGCTACTAGGCCAGACTGGATGGGAGCTTGTCTCGCAGCTATCGGACTGGGACTGTGCACATTCGCTCTCATTCAGAGTGCGTACGATACTTTGACGCTGCTCGTCATCGGGGCTGCGGGTCTACTGTCTTTGTGCGGATTTGTATTCTGGGAATCTAAAACGGATCAACCCATGATGCCGCTCCCCCTCTTTTGCTCAAGAAGCTTTACCATCGCCAACATTGTTACTCTATTGATTTATGCGGCTTTGAATGGAGCTCTTTACTACCTGCCTCTCCAGCTCATCCAGGTCCAGCACTATACGGCTACAAGGGCCGGAGCTGCATTACTTCCAGTCAGTATCCTTATCTCTGTCCTGTCTCGCTTTACGGGAGGTCTGGTTGCGCGGTTCGGCCCGAGGTTGCCGCTTCTTGCCGGCACCACCTTCTCTGCCATAGGCTTCGCTCTACTTCTGCGACTAGACGTGGCAGGAAGGTATTCGGATACTGTGTTTCCAGGTGTCTGTGTAGTCGGCCTGGGTTTGGCGGTGCTGGTCGCGCCGCTCACTACTACCGTGATGAATTCTGTTCGCGAGGAAAGAAGCGGGGCCGCTTCGGGTATCAACAACGCCGTCTCTAATGTTGCAAGGTTGCTTGGGATATCGCTGTTCGGCGTCTTGTTCTCGGCCGCCTTCCAGCGATCCCTTTCACAGAACCTTGGGACATCCTCGTTACCCGCCGTGGCAAAGCAGGCCATGTATGCGCATCGCAGGGAATTGGGAGGGATGACAGGCCTGCCTGGGCCTGCCGGACAGCTCATCGTAAACGTGGCATTTGTTCATGCCCTTCACCTGGTGTTTATTGTCTCTGCCGCGCTCTCATTGCTTGCTACTGCCACCCTGATTCTGCTTCCGGATTCAAAAATCACCTCGGCAGCTACCTGCGATTTAAATTCTTCTGACTAGTCCAAGATGCCTGATATGAGTAGCTCAGGCGATGCGTCTCTCCACAAAGCGTCGGGTGGACCTCGCCCGGATGACGAAGCACCTCAGCTTCGACAGGAAGGCCTGTCAGCCGATCTCTCCGGCTTTGTACCTATCTAAGCAGCTGGAGTACCGAGGGAGACTACAAGCTGCGGAGGCGCTCCGGCACAAACCGGCCGCGATCTGCGGCTTTGTACGGGATTAATTGGCTTGGAAGGCGATGGCGGAGAGAGGGGGATTCGAACCCCCGGTAGAGGTGTTAGCCCCTACAACGGTTTAGCAAACCGCCGCCTTCAGCCACTCGGCCATCTCTCCGGCTGCGTTGTCCGGATTATAGCGGAAACCTGCCTCCCTCAGCGCGACAACCTCATGAGGGCATGTCACTCCGGCGCCCGCCGGCCACGCGATCAGCCAATCTTTCCATAGGCCGGTATACCCGCGAGCCGCGACCGCCATCGAAGTTAATCGTGTGCTGTACAGGCAGGTCTTTCATGATTGGGCTGAACGGGACCGATCGGACCAGGACGAGCACGGCACGTGGCAGGCGGCCGGACGGCACGAGCAGATCAAGAACGGCGCAGGCACGATTCCAATTCACACCTCGGGGCACTTGCCACCGACTTCGATCAAGAGAGGACGCGTATGACAAACGACTTCGACTATCAGCCGCAGAGCAGCCAGCTAAACGATGTAGCTGTGGGGTACTTCACAGATGCGGAAGACGCACAGAGGGCCATCTTCGAGCTCAGGGATGAGGGTTTCAACGCCCAGCAGGTGGGCGCGGCCTTCCACAACGAATCAGAGTTCCGGCCGAGTTCTTCGCAGCAGCAGGCAGAGACCAGCGGCTCGGACAAACCGTCAGTCTCCGGCAAGCACGTGAGCATCGGCATCAGCCCTGGAGTAACCGGCGCCGGCTCGGGCTCTACCGGCGCACGCTCCGACGATACGGCCGTAACGCCTGCCGGGCTCGCCACCGGGTCTGGAACAAGCAACGCAGGAGCCACACGACCTGGGCCGATTACGGGATTTGCGAGCCATCATATCCACATGCCCGGCACCCGGCCCGATCCGTCTGAGCCTATCGAATCCTCTGCCGTCGTGCCCGAGGGCGGCGTCTTCCCGTCAACCGGCGGATTCAGCAATGCAGGTGACTCCGAGGCAAACGAAACTGGATGGTGGAGCAAGCTGAAGGAATTCTTTGGTGCCGATGAGAGCGGCAAAAAGCAGTCCGGCAGCGCGGTTGCCAACGATTCCAGTCTCAACTTCGGAACCGGTGAGGGTCATCTTGGAGTGACGCAGCCGGCCATCAACGTCAGAACCACCTCCGGGGTCGCTTCTGCTACGGCCGCAAGCACGTCGACGTCCGATGGAGGTCTTTACGGCAGCGAGTCTGGTTACGATCACGACTACTCCTCCGGCTATGACTATTCCAGCCAGGACCTTGAGGGTTCGTTCGACCGGTTGGGCGTACCGCAGAACCGGGCGCGTTATGTCTCCCGTCAGTTGAGCGGGGGAGGAGCCGTGGTTACCGTCAAGGCCCAGGGTCGAGCTTCCGAAGCGGAACAAATCCTGGAGCGGAACGGTGCCAGCGTGCGCCATGAAGGGTTGGATAGCACCGCGACTGCCGAAGGCTCTACGCCCGTGACCTTCGATCAATCGCCCGATGCCAATCGGCTCGTTCTATTTGGTGACCTTATCAGCGGCTACCGCCGTCACTTCCCCGCGGAGGACACAGAGCGAAAAATTTCCTGACCATTTTTCCAAAGAAAGATACCGCGACGGCAAAATGCGGCCTGCTTCCCCTGAGCAGGCCGCATTTTCGTGACCGCCCGCCGCAGTTCGTTTACATTGCTCGGTAGCGCCGCCTGAAGGGAGTCACCAGGTAGCTACCACCCGCCAGTATGCACTGCGCTCGCCGTTCGGCCGCATGGGGCTGCTGCCTTTGGCCGCCTCTACCTTTTTCATGGTCTCGGGCGGCCCTTACGCGATTGAAGACATACTCGGAGGCGCCGGGTACCGCAAGGCTCTGATCATCCTGCTCGTTTTACCCCTGATCTGGTGCCTGCCAACAGCACTGATGATCGGAGAATTGGCCAGCGCGATCCCTGCCGAAGGGGGTTTCTATGTCTGGGTGCGTCGTGCACTGGGGCCCTTCTGGGGCTACCAGGAGGCATGGCTCTCCCTCACCGCGAGCGTCTTCGACATGGCCATCTATCCAGCCTTTGCGGTGGCGTACCTGGGGAAGCTCAATCCGGTCTGGATCTCGGGCCACCGCGCCGTCTGGTGGTCTCTTGGCATCGTGATGCTCTGCGGGTTATGGAACCTGTGCGGGGCACCGTCAGTAGGAAAGGGTTCCGTATGGCTGTTTGCCCTGCTGCTCGCACCGTTTGCCGTGCTCGTTGCGGCTGCTCTATGGCATGCAAGACGCGCCGTCTACGCGCCCGGACACATGGGCGCACCACCCGGTGCTGATCTCACCACCGCCATCACGGTAGCGCTATGGAACTACATGGGCTGGGACAACGCCAGCACCGTAGCGCGGGAGGTCGAGGACCCGCAGCGGAATTATCCGCGCGCCATGGCGTTGAGCACGATGCTGGTCGTGATCAGCTACGTGATACCGATCGGGGCAGTAGCATTGGCCGGCGTCTCCGCCGCCAACCTGACTACGGGCTCCTGGACGGACGTAGCGCAGATGCTCGCCGGGCATTGGTTATTTCTGGCGATCGTGGCCGGCGGAGTAGTCAGCGGAATCGGCATGTTCAACGTGCTCATGATGTCGTATGCACGATTGCCGATGACGCTTGCGGCGGATGGCATGCTGCCGCGATGGATGGCCCGCACCAGCAGCAGAGGGGTGCCCGTGGCTGCGATCCTCGTCTGCGGAGTTGCATGGGGAATGGCGCTTGGCTTCACCTTTGAGCGGCTGATATCGATTGACCTGATCCTCTACGGAGCGAGCTTGATCCTGGAGTTTGTAGCACTCGTTGTGCTGCGCAGAAAGGAGCCGGAGCTTGTACGTCCGTTCCGCATCAAGGGTCGCGGCATGGCTGTGATAGTTGCGATTCCGCCCGCCGCACTCATCCTCTTCGCGATGTACGCGGCCCGCACCGAGCGCATGGCAGGAATGCCGGCCCTGCTGTTTGGCCTTCTGGTCGCAGCGGCAGGTCCTTGCTTCTACTGGATGTCGCGCCGCTTCTGGGGTGCGCTCGGCGCAAGTTAGTTCAGCTGGGGCATTCCCGCCATGCCCTGCAGGGGCCAGGAGGGTACGGCCTAATGTTCGCAGGCTCTTCGCTCTAGCGCCGGGATGGAAGAGGCAAGGAATTCGGTTGCGGCACCAGCGCGTCCTTCCTCTGTCCTGACGCATCGTGGTAGCTCTTGATGACAGGCTCTATGTTGACGAGGTACTGGTCAGTGTCGGCGTCATAGAGCGCCTCCCACACCAGGTTGAGATGGGTGCTGTCCAGCACCATAGCAAGGGCCTGGCGACCCGGGAGATCGGTACCCCCCATAACAATATGGCTTCTGAGCAGAGCGCCCACAGGAGCAAGTCCTAGTCCTACATTCTTCCCAACTAGATGAGAGGTTTGTTCGAGGATAGCCGCCAGTGTCTCGGCTGCCGTACGGTCAGCCCTCTCGAGAGTGATTTTCTTTTCGAAGAGACCATCTTGCTGGCTTGGGCCAGTCCCGACAACCGCAAAGCGATTGCTCCCTTCAGGGATCGCCTTGAACTTGCCTGGATTGCCGCCGGAGCTATACGCGACCACCATCTGCTCCAACGCATGTTGCTCATCAGAGCCCTGAGGCCCGGAGGCGCCCGCGAAAGGCTCCGGAATCGTGAACTGGAATCGTTCTCCTGCGGGCCGTGTCACGCCTGGCAGATTTGGGTGGGTCGCCCTCCAAGTCGGGCTAGTGTCATCGACCAGATCGGCTGGCCCGTTATAGATCGGATCTTCATAATCAACTACCCAGCCGAACTCAGAGCGCATCGCGTAAACAGCTTGACGCAAGGGCCTTGCCTCACGGGCATCCACCGTCAATCCGACCGCGTCGTGGGTGATATTCGCATTGGGGAGAGGGTTTACATGCTCCCTCGACTGAGCCATGACCCCACGACTGAAGAAAAACAGCGTCGTGAGCACAAATGGAGCGACTCTTGTAGCCGCCAAATGATCAAGGGCTTTCAAAACCAATACGATCACCGGCGTGCTCGTCGCCGGCAAGGCACGGGTGGCCTCTTGGTCCTCCGCCCACATCCAGGCTTTCATCGCTCCTCGGGTATTCTCCAGAGCCTCCTTCTCGTCCTTGCCCTGAAAGACCGCACCAGCCAGGGCTGGACATTCAGCCACAATCCAGCCATCTTGTGCCTGTTCTAACGTCACGTGGAACATCACGTTTTTGTGCCTCCTGGTCTGATCCTCCCGGCGTTGTTCCAAGCTCAATTCATCTCGACAGTGTTCCTGAGCTCCCACAGCTACTTGTTCTTGGCTGCAACCTGCCGGGGCGGATGGCCCGGCAGCGAGCCCTCGATCAAAACCGGCTTGCCTTCCTTGTTGTCCTTGAAGTTGCGCGCCGCCTGCAGCACGTGATCGCGCGCGTAAGAAGCGTTGTGCCACCCTTTGATCTCAACCCGCTTCCCTTCCAGGTCCTTGTAGATGGAGAAGAAATGCGTGATCTCCTTGAGCATGTGCGGGTAGATCTCGGAGTAGTTCCAGACGTCGTGATAGCGCGGATTGTTCTGCCCCACCGCGAGCACCTTCTCATCGAGCACGCCCTGGTCGAGCATCTCGAGCAGACCGATCGGCCGCACCTGCATCACGCAGCCCGGAAAGCTGCCCGCGTCGACCAGGACCAGCACGTCCAGCGGATCGCCATCATCGCTAAGGGTCGACGGTACGAAGCCGTAATCGCCCGGATAGTGGACCGGCGAATAGAGGTTGCGATCGAGGCGAAAGACGTGAAGCTGCTTGTCGTATTCATACTTGTTGATGCCTTCCAGTGGAATCTCGATCACTGTATTAATGACTTCAGGCACCTTGTCGCCGATCGGCAGTTCCAGATAGTTGACCATTTCCATCCTGTCAGAAGGTATGAGTGCGTCGGAGAGCGCCCCGGTGAAGTTGTTTCTTCACGGGTGTATGAAGTTTATAATCGGGCACAATGAAGGCTCATGTCTACGTTACTCTCAAGCGCACGGTGCTCGATCCGCAGGGCCAGACTATCCAGAACGCTCTCAGAAAGCTGCAATACAAGGGCATTGGCGATGTGCGGCAGGGAAAATACTTTCAGCTCACCCTGGAGGACGGTATGGGCGAGGAGGCGGCGCGCAATGAGGTTGAGCGCGTCGCGAAAGATGTGCTTACAAACCCTGTGATCGAGGAGTTCTCCTTTCGACTCGAGGACTAGACACCTCTGCTGGCTCCGCGGCTACTCGAGCCGCTGGCCTGCCAGCTTCAACAGCCTATGCAGGAACAGGAACCGTTATGTGCGGAATCGTCGGTTATATCGGCCCCAATAAAGTAGTCCCAGTGATCATCGACGGGCTGCGGCGCCTGGAGTATCGCGGGTACGACTCCGCGGGTATCGCAGTCGGGGACGACAGCGGTGGACCGCTTCAACTGCGCCGCGCAGCCGGCAAACTGCGAAACCTGGAAGAGGCGATCCGCGAGCATCCGCTCGAGGGCACCTACGGCATTGGACACACTCGATGGGCCACGCATGGCAGGCCTACGGAAGAGAATGCACATCCGCACCGTGACTGCTCAGGCCGCATTGTCGTCGTGCATAACGGAATCGTAGAGAATTATCTCGAACTGAAACGCGAGTTGCAGGGTCAGGGCCACAAGTTTGTAACGGAGACGGATACAGAAATCATCGCCCACCTGGTCGAGCAGGAGTTGGAGTCAGCCGTCGACTCCGGCAAGACCATGCTGCTCGAGGAGGCGGTGCGGCGCGCCGTACGGCGGCTCACGGGCGCCTTTGCCATCGGCGTTCTCTCGGCTGATGAGCCAAACAAGATCGTCGCTGCCCGCAATGGGCCACCCGCCGTCATTGGCATCGGCGACGGAGAGTATTTCGTAGCCTCTGATGTGCCGGGCATCCTGCACCAGACGCGCAATGTCTACTTCCTCGGCGACGGCGAGATGGCAGTCCTCACCCGGGATGGTGTCGTGCTCAAAGACTTCGAAGACAATCTCCTCGAGATGAAGGTGCAGAAGATACTCTGGGACCCCATTCAGGCGGAAAAGGGGGGCTATAAGCACTTCATGCTCAAGGAAATCTTCGAGCAGCCACGCGCCATACGCGACACCACGCTAGGCCGGGTTTCACTCGAGACCGGCAAGGTCTTCCTCGCCGAGATGAAGATCGGAGATGAGGAGTTCCGCGACGCCTCACAGATCAATATTGCCGCCTGCGGAACAAGCTGGCATGCCGCCCTCGCCGGCAAGTACATGATTGAACGCCTCGCCCGCATCCCCGTGGAGGTCGACTATGCCAGCGAGTTTCGCTACCGCGATCCGATCGCCGACCCGCGCGCCATCGGCCTACTTATCACACAGTCAGGAGAGACGGCTGATACCCTCGCAGCGCAGCGCGAGATGATCGCGAAGGGCTCGAAGACCATTGCTATATGTAACGTGGTCGGCGCGATGGTGGCCCGCGAGGCGCACGGCACGATCTACACCCACGCGGGCCCGGAGATCGGCGTAGCGTCGACCAAGGCGTTTACCGCGCAGCTGGTGGCGCTGTTCCTCTTCGCGATGCACCTTGCTCAGCGCCGCGGCACCATTACCGACCAGGAAGGCTGTGCGCTCGCCGAGGCGCTCAGCCGCCTGCCCGGCAAGGTGGAGGAGATCCTTCGCACCGTTGACCGTGAATGCGAAGCGCTGGCGAAGATCTATTCGAACGCCCGCGACTTCCTTTATCTGGGACGTGGTATTCATTTCCCTATAGCCCTTGAGGGCGCACTCAAACTGAAAGAAATCTCCTATATCCACGCCGAGGGCTACCCGGCCGGCGAGATGAAGCACGGACCGAACGCGCTCATCGACGAGACCCTGCCGGTCGTTGTGCTCGCGACCATGGACCCCGACAACCGCGACTCCAAGCTGCGCTATGAGAAGACCCTGTCCAACATTCAAGAGGTCACCGCGCGGTCTGGCAAGGTGATCGCGGTCGCCATCCACGGCGACGATAAAATCAAGGAGCTTGTCGATCACGTGCTCTATGTCCCTTGTGCCCCAGAGCTGCTGCTGCCTGTGCTCGATACGATTCCGCTGCAGCTGCTGGCGTACCACTTCGCGGTGCGACGCGGATGCGACGTCGACCAGCCGCGCAACCTCGCCAAGTCGGTCACCGTCGAGTAAGGCGCGCCCTAGCATGCTCGAACTCAGAACACTCAACGACATCTTCTTCCGCCTCGCCGCGCGCCGCGAGGCGCCGGCCATGCTGCACCGTACCGCCGGCGGGGCTTGGGAGCCGATCTCCGGCAGCGAAGTTCATCGCCGCGTAGTCGCATTTGCCAGCGCGCTGCTGTCCCTTGGAATAGTCAAGGGAGACCGCGTTGGCCTGCTTGCCGAGAACCGCTGGGAGTGGGCGGTTACTGACTTTGCTCTGCTCGCGATCGGCGCTGTCGGCGTTCCTATCTACCCCACCTTGACCGCTGACCAGACTGAGGTGATGCTCAAGGACTCCGGATGCCGTATCGCTGTCGTCTCGACCCGCAGACAGCAAGCCAAAGTTGCGGGCTTCCGCGACGGCACCGACTTAGAACACATCGTCGTAATGGACGACGAAGACCTTCCGGATACGCTGCAGTTTTCCGCCCTCGTGGCCGTGGCTTACGACAGCGAGCGCACTCCCAGGGCCGCTGCGGACGATATATACGCCCGAGCCCGCGCAGTCGCTCCATACGATCTCGCCACCATCATCTACACCTCCGGCACCACAGGCGAGCCGAAGGGCGTGATGCTGACCCACCGAAACCTCGCGGCTAACTTGAACTACTCCGCACGCGAATACACCTTCGACGCCAGTGACAGCTGCATCTCCTTCCTGCCGCTGTCGCATATCACGGCGCGTCATCTCGACTACGTCATGCTTGCGCGAGGTGCGACTTTGGCCTACTGCCCCTTCTTTGAGCAGCTGCCCGCTGCCATGACGAGCGTCCGGCCGACCGTCTTTGTCGCAGTGCCCCGCGTCTATGAAAAGGTGATGCAGGAGGTGAAGCGACGCGCCGCTCGATCCGCGCTGAAGGCACGAATGCTCAGCCTCGCACTGGCGATCGGTGGGCGTGCAACCTCCACTGTCATGGCCGGCGAGGTCCCCACAACGCTCTTGTGGAAGATGGCCGACAGGCTTGTATTCAGCAAGGTGCGACAGGTCTTCGGCGGCAGGGTCAAATGCTTCGTATGCGGCGGCGCGCCTCTGGGCAGCGATACCGGGATGTGGTTCGCGAGTGCAGGCATCCAGCTGCTGGAGGGCTATGGGCTGACCGAGACATCTCCCGTGATCGCGCTCAGCTCGCCGCGCTCAGCCCGCATCGGCTCGGTCGGCAGGCCGGTGCCCAACATCGAGTTGCGCTTTGCGGGCGACGGAGAGCTGCTGGTCCGCGGTCCTTCCGTCTTCAGCAGCTATTGGCGAAAGCCCGATGCGACAGCACAGGCCTTTGAAGAGGGTGAATGGTTCCACACCGGGGACGTGGCGCAATTGGATGAGGACGGCTTCCTCTTCATCACCGACCGTAAGAAGGAGATGCTCAAGACGTCGGGCGGCAAGATGATCGCGCCGCAGCCGATCGAAAACAAGCTGAAAGCAGACAGCCTTGTAGCCCATGCCGCACTCGTCGGGGACCGTCACAAGTTCGCCTGCGCACTCATCGCCCCCAACTTTAGCGCTCTCGAGGAGTGGGCGCACGCAAACGGAATCGACACAACGGCACGCGCCGGCCTGGTTGTTCATCCGCAGGTAAAGTCCCGCTACCATCAGATCATTCAGTCCGTAAACGCGCAGCTGGCCAACTTTGAAAAGATCAAACGCTTCTACGTGGTGCCTGATGAATGGACGATCGAGACCGGCGAGATGACGCCCAGCATGAAGCTGAAGCGCCGCGTGATCCTGGAACGTTACGCGAACGAGATTGCGCACTTCTACGCCGACGAGGCTGTCGCGCATGGCTGATGCAAGCATCGCGGAGCATTCAAGTGCCGCGCACGCTAGAATACGATTGAGAGGATCGCCCGCATGTCGACCCAGTCGCTGGTGCCTATTGATGTCTACTTACACACCTCCTACCACCCGGATCGCGACTCCATCGATGGAGAAGTGACAGAGCGAAACTTAGACCGGCCCTTGATTGCCATCGAAGTGCTTTCCCCGGACGACACTTATGGAGGTATGATCGGCGGCGCTACCGATCATTAAACGCATGGGCGTTCCCAACATCTGGCGTCGATCCGATTCGAAGGACCGGGAAAGCCTACCGTGACAACAGCTGGATCGACATCTCAGGATTCAGCGTTCCGGGCACGCCAATCATGATCGAACTCGCAGAGCTATTTGCCGAGTTCGATGAGTTCTAATCGCGGTCCCCAGACGAAAGTTCAGGAGAAAACAACGAATGCGAATCGGTCTACTCACGGGTGGCGGAGACTGCCCCGGCCTGAATGCGGTAATAGCCGCTGTCGTTAAGAAGGGAATACTGCACTACGGCGATGAGTTTGTCGGCTTCCTCGAGGGCTGGCGCGGAGTGCTCGAGAACATGACCGTGCCTCTCGACCTCAAGAGGGTAGATGGCATCATCACCCTCGGCGGCACTATCCTGCACTCCTCCCGCACCAACGTGCGCAAGATCGAGGGTGGCATTCAAAAGTGCGTCGATGTGCTCAAGGCCAACAAGATCGACGCCATTATTGCGCTCGGCGGAGACGATACCCAATCCGTCACTGCAGCGCTGGTCGAGGCCGGCGTTCCCGGGGTTGGCGTACCGAAGACGATCGACAATGACCTCAACGGAACCGACGTATGCTTCGGGTTCGATACCGCCGTGATGATCGCGACCGAGGCTATCGACCGGCTTCACACGACCGCAGACGCGCATAATCGCGTTATTGTCTGCGAGGTGATGGGCCGCGATGCGGGCTGGATCGCTCTTACCGCGGGGGTCGCGGGCAATGCCCATGTCGTGCTCGTTCCTGAAAAGCCGATCGACCTTGATCACGTGTGCGCGCTGCTCAAGTACAACCACGACCACGGAAAGAAGTACGGCATAGTCGTCGTCGCTGAGGGCGCTAAACTGCCTGACGCGACGGGCCAGGCCACCCGGGGCACGAAGGTAGACTCCTTTGGTCACGCTCAGTTAAGCGGTATTGCGGAACTGCTCGCCAGCAAAATCGAGGAGCGCACCGGCTACGAGACGCGCTCGGTGAACCTTGGGCACACGCAGCGAGGCGGCACTCCCACTGCATACGACCGCATGCTCGCAACCCGCTACGGGCTCGCCGCTATCGACCTCATACACAAGGGTGAGTTCGGCCGCATGGTCGTGCTGCGCGGCACGGAGATCAAGAGCATCACCATCGCCGAGGCGATCTCAAAGAACCGCACTGTCGACGATCACTTCCTCGAGATACTCAGCGGGCTGCAGCCCGCTGTTTAGGCGGCCGACGACCAGACTGCCCGCCTGATAGCTGGGCTCAACAGCCAGCGAGAGCTGCGCGGACACCTCTATGACAAGCGGCGCTGGACAGCGACCGGTGCTCTGGTAGACTCTCGCAATGTGCCCGGGTTTCTTCGTTACGTTTGAAGGGTTGGATGGTTCCGGTAAGACCACGCAACTGCGTAAGCTGGCTGAGTGGCTGGAGGGCCGGGGCGACACCGTGCTCGTGACCAGACAGCCGGGCGGCACTGCCATTGGCGATCGCATTCGGGCCTTGCTGCTCGATTCGAAGACAGAGGCTATCGCCCCGCTCACCGAACTTGGCTTGATGTTCTCGGACCGTGCTCAAGCCATTGAAGAGGTGATCCGGCCATCGCTTGACGCCGGCAAGATCGTGCTGTGCGATCGCTTCACCGACTCGACCGAAGCCTACCAGGGCGGCGGCCGCCAGTTGGGCAGCGAAGTAGTGCTCCGTATGAACGCTGTGATGTGCGGCGGCCTGCAACCTGATCTTACTTTCCTGCTGCTGCCCGATTTCGACCGATCGCTCGCGCGCGCCCGCCGCCGTAACGGTCGCGACAGCCGCTCCGGTCACGACGAAGACCGCTTTGAGCGCGAAGATAAACTCTTCTTTCACCGTGTCTTCCAGAAGTACGAGGAGATCGCCACTCGCGAGCCCTCGCGGGTGGTGGTCATCGAAGGCGACTCGCCCATCCCTATAATCCACCAGACGATCGTAGACGTCATAAGCAATCGCCGCCCTACCGTGGCCGCGCGAGTATGCGATTAGCGGGAGCCAACAGACCACGCTGCCGGAACATCCACTCTCGTGAGGCCTTTTCTGCGTGCAAATCGGTCGAATTTTAGTGTTAGCAGGCCTGCTACTGATGTTTGCAGGCGCCATTGTCCTGCTACTCGGCAAGCTGGGAATTCCACCCGGAAGATTGCCAGGCGACCTGACCTACCGGCGTAGGAACTTCGCCGTCTACCTGCCACTCGGGACTTCCCTGCTGCTCAGCGTGCTGCTCTCGCTCGTCTTCTACCTGCTCGCGCGGTTCCACCGCTGAGACCCGCAGAGATCGGCTGCTGTGCGCCGCACCCCCCGCTCACGATCCTTGAACAGTCCTGAGAAAGCTCTGGTCATCGTCATGAACCGCGTACTCCACGCGATTCCTTCCATTGCGCTTGGCGACGTAGAGAGCGGAATCCGCCATACTTACCAGCGACTCCAGTGCGCAACGCTTTCCCGTGAACCAGGTCACCCCGAAGCTGCATGTGATGGATATGCTCAGGTTTTCGTGTTGGACCGGCTCCTCTGAGATGGCCAGCCTCAACTCCTCCATACGGTGCACCGCGCTATCCCTCTGCAGGCCCGGTATAAGGATCAGCAACTCTTCCCCGCCGTAGCGACCCACCGCATCCATGGGGCGGATGGTGCTGCTGATGCGAGCCGCGCATTCCCGGATCACGGCATCACCGACCACATGTCCATATTCATCATTGATCTGTTTAAAGAAGTCGAGGTCGGCCATCACTACAGCCAGAGGTGCGCGCGTGGCCAGCGAGAGCTCACACAGCGCCCTCATGCGCTCGAAGATGGCAGCGCGATTGAGCAGCCCGGTCAGGTGGTCGCGGCGAGTCATCTCGATCAGGGCGGCGCGGGCGTTCAGCAACTCCGTCTTCTCCTGCTCGAGTTCGCGGGTGCGTAGAGCCACGAGGGACTCCAACTCCTGCTGCCTTGCAACCAGCATGCGCGTATTGATTCGCCAGATCAGCGCCAGAAAAAGGAAGGCAGCCACGGAGTCAAACAGGGCGAACCATCTCCTCTTCCACCAGGGTTCCAATGCCCTGAAGCTGAGCGTCGGCGACGTCGAGCTCTGGTTTGCACCTCGGTCAGAGGCAATGAGGGTTAACAGGTAGGGACCGGGGCTCAGCACCATGACGTGGAAATGCTTGCGCGTTGTCTGCCTGCTCCCGCTGTCAGGTGCCGGCACGTCACACCTGCAGCCCGCTGCGGAAACCTGGACGACATGAGTCAGTCCTTGTTCAACGTAGAACAGACTAAGGCTGCCCGCCTGCAAAGTAGCGCCCGCGGCAACTCCCCGTCGCGCAGATTGGATCTGGTAGCTTTGCGGGTCAAAAAGCTGGGCTCGCGCAAAAGGGACGAGCGCTCCAACCAGCAGCAGGCACCTGCAAAGCATGGGCAGCGACGCCATCCAGCCCGATCTGGTCAAGGGCGCACCTCGATCGCGACGCCCTTCTGCAGCAGATTTTCGATGTGCTCCTCTATGAGCCATCATCTATGTTCGTCCTGAACCTGTGATCCTCTACTTATACGACATCACCGAACCCGCCATGTCGAGCCAAATCAGCGGAGGAGAGCAGGAATGTAACCAAAGTCTCCGTGATTTGCAACTATAGATCCAGGCCAGGCAACCTGCAGTGATGGCTGCCGGACGATGGCGACTTTAGAGGCCCGTGCTCGCCCCGGGAAGGAAGCGATACCAGGCGGCGGGTGTAAACTCTCGTTGGTGACCGCGCCCAACCCAGTACCGGAGGAGTTGCGCAGCCAGCTGGGGCTCACCTTTGATGCGCCGCCGTTGTCGATCCCGCGACGTATCTGGCCGGTCGGCCAGCTTGTAAGTGAAGTCCGAAACCACATAGAACGCGAATACGCTGACGTATGGGTTGAGGGCGAGGTCTCCAGCCTGCGCGCAGCACCCTCGGGTCACCTCTATTTCACGCTGAAGGATGGCGATTCACAGCTCCCCGTCGTGCTGTTCCGCCGGCAGGCTCTCCTGCTGCGCTTCCGGCCCGACGACGGCATGCAGGCCCTGGTGCGCGGGCGGATCTCCGTCTACGAGCAGCGCGGCCAGATGCAGCTGATCGCGGAGTTTATGGAGCCGCTCGGTGCCGGCTCCCTCCAACTCGCCTTTGAGCAACTCAGGGCAAAGCTGCAGGCTGAGGGCCTCTTCGACGCCGAGCGCAAACGCCCCCTTCCCGCCTTTCCTCACTGCGTCGGAATCGTCACCTCGCCCGGCGGCGCGGTGATCCGCGACATCCTGAACATCGTGGCGCGACGCCACTCGGCGCTTCATGTTCTGCTGTATCCCGTGGTAGTTCAGGGTGAAACCGCGGCTGCGGACGTAGCCGCCGGCCTCGCCTGGTTCAACAAGACAGGGCGGGCGGACGTGGTGATCATCGCCCGCGGCGGGGGTTCGCCGGAAGATCTGGCGCCTTTCAACAGCGAATCTCTTGCCCACGCGATCGCCGGATCCGAAATCCCTGTTGTCTCCGCCATAGGCCACGAGACGGACTTCACGATCGCGGACTTTGTGGCCGATCTTCGCGCGCCGACACCATCAGCAGCCGCCGAGCTCATCACCGAGGCCCAGCACAAGGTGGAGGAACGAGTCGAACTGCTCTCCCACCGCCTGCAACGGGCTATGCGCTACAAACTGATGCAATCAAGTGAGCGATATTCCCGGCTGTCAGTCGAGGCTACTTTCGCCAGGCTGCGAGACACATTTGGCCGTCGTCAGCAGCGGGTTGACGAACTCAGGTTCCGCGCCGAGGCTGCACTGAGCTTGAGCCTGCGGCGACGGGCAGAGCGCCTGCACGGAGTTACCGCACGACTGCTGCGACAGGACGCGAGCCGCCGCCTTGCGCTCGTTCGTGACCGGCTTTCGAATCTGGATATTCGGCTGGCCCGCGCCGAGCAGGCGAAACTTAACTTTGCGAGGGCCCGGCACAACAGCTCCGAGGGCCGGCTCCATAGTCTGTCTCCCCTTGCCGTACTCGGGCGCGGCTACGCACTCGTCTTTGACGCCGAGGGACGCCTGCTGAAAGACGCTCGTGCAACGGCACCGGGACAGGTACTGACCGCCAGGCTTGCGCGCGGCTCCCTGCACAGCCAGGTCCTCGATCTGGATGCTTCCGAGACGCCCGCGACGATCAACCATGAGATATCCGAGGACAAGAAAAGACAAGCATGAGAAAGCTCTTTGGGACCGACGGCATCCGGGCAATCGCAGGAGAGCCGCCACTGGATCCGGAAACCGTCCACGCCATCGGCATCGCGCTCGCTCACTCGCTGAAGAAGGATGGTATAGCCCCGCAGATCATCCTCGGCGCCGACACCCGCGAGTCCAGCGCCTGGATATCTGCTGTGATTGCCGCGGGCCTCGGCAAGGGCGGCGCGACGGTCGTGAATGCAGGGGTGATCACCACTCCCGGCATCGCCTTTCTCGCCCGCAAGCTCTCCTTCGCCGCGGGTGTCGTCATCTCCGCCTCGCATAATCCCTGGCAGGACAATGGCATCAAGATCTTTGGTGCCGATGGTTTCAAGCTGGCCGACTCCACGGAGTTGCAGATCGAAGAAGAGATATTCCGACGGCTGAAGGATTCAGACGGAACAGCGACTGCTGCCGCGCTTCCCGCTGTGCCCACAGACCCTCACCTGCTCATGGCGTATGAGGAATTTCTGAGTTCGATCGTTCCCGCCCTGAGCCTCGCCGGCAAGAGCCTGGTCGTCGATTGCGCCAATGGAGCTGCATCGGCTCTGGCAGAAGATATCTTCAAGGGACTTGGGGGCGACGTACACTTCATCAACACGCACCCCAACGGGCGCAACATCAACGACAACTGCGGTGCGCTCTACCCGAAGACCGTCGCCGCTGCCACTGCTGCTCAGGGCGCTGACATCGGGATCACCTTCGATGGGGACGCTGACCGCGTGCTTTTTGCCGATGCGTATGGCCAGGTTGTCAACGGAGACGCAGTCCTCCTGCTTGCCGCGCGCGATATGCAGCAACGCAAACTGCTCACCGGCGGAGTTGTCGTGGCCACAACCATGTCGAACATGGGCCTTGAAGCAGCGCTGACGCGAACTGGCATCCGTATGCTGCGTGCACCGGTCGGTGACAAATACGTGCTCGAGATGATGCAGGCAGAGAACGCCGCGTTGGGAGGCGAGCAATCGGGCCACATCCTCTTTCCGCATCTCGCCACCACCGGAGACGGGCTGCTCACCGCACTGGTGGTACTGGATATCGTGCAGCGCTCGGGTAAACGACTGCATGAGCTCACGGCTGATCTCAAGGTCTTTCCACAGGTAATCGTCAACATTCCGGTCAGGGAGAAGCGCGCTCTTGATCAGATTCCTGCGATAGTTGCATCCATTCGTGATGCGGAAGAGCAATTGGAGGGTAGCGGGCGGGTGGTCGTACGCTACTCAGGCACTGAATCCTTGGCGCGCGTCATGATCGAGGCCGAGTCCGAAGAGACGATGCGGTACCATGCTCATCGAATAGCCGACGCTATCCGTCAGGAGCTTGGTACATAGCGTCAATCGCTCCGCCTCAGGCGCCCACTGTCGTGCAGAAACTTAACTGAGATCGCGCCAGTTCTGTCCGACTCCGCACTCGGCGACCAGGGGAATGTTCAATTCAATGACCTGCTCCATCTCTTCCCGCACCAGTCTGCGGACCACGCTCACCTCATCCTCCGGAACGTCAAACAGCAATTCATCGTGCACCTGCAGCGTCATTAAAGTGGCAAGTCCCTGCTCGACGAAGCGGCGATCTATCCGCAGCATCGCGACCTTGATTAGATCGGCGGCCGTGCCTTGCAGAGGCGTGTTGATCGCCGTGCGCTCGGCGAATCCACGTAGATTGGCGTTCCGGCTCTGGATGTCAGGAATAGGACGCACCCGACCGAAGATCGTGCGCACACTCTGGGTCGAACGGGTCTCCTCAAGCACACGATCGATGTACGCGCGCACGCCCTGGTAGCGGGCAAAGTAAGTGTCGATGTAAAGTCGCGCCTCGTGCTGATCGATGCCTAACTGCTGCGCCAGGCCAAAAGGCGAGATGCCGTAGACTATGCCGAAGTTTACTGCCTTCGCCCGGTTGCGCGTCTCCTTGTCCATAGCATCTGCCGACACACCAAAGACTTCGGATGCAGTGAGCGTATGGATATCCTCCCCGTGCTCAAAGGCGTGCACCAGCAGCGGGTCCGCCGACAGATGTGCGAGCAGACGCAGTTCGATCTGCGAGTAATCCGCCGACATCAGCACGCGTCCTGGCGCCGCAATGAACGCTGCACGAATCTCGCGGCCCATCTCTGTCTTGATCGGAATGTTCTGCAGGTTTGGATTGGTTGATGACAGTCTCCCCGTCGATGTCCCAACCTGGTTGAACGTAGTGTGTACCCTGCCGTCGGCATCCGCGAGCAGCGGCAGCGAGTCGACATAGTTTGATTTCAGTTTCGCAAGCTGCCGGTATTCAAGCACCAGCTTGGGAACATCGTTGTGGGCAGCAAGGTCTTCGAGCACATCCTGCGCGGTCGAGACCACCTTACCTTTGCCGTACTTCATCGGCTTGGGCAGCCGCATCTTGTTGAACAGAACGTCTCCTAGTTGTTTAGGAGAGTTGATGTTGAAACGATGGCCAGCCTTCTCGTAGATTGTCTCCCCCACGCGCTGCATCTCCGATGCAAGCTTGCCGGACATCTCCCGCAGTACCGCGGAGTCGATGCGCACGCCGGCCCGCTCCATCTTGAGCAGCAATGGCGCCAAAGGCAGGTCGATGGTCTCGTAGACCTTCTCCGCATCCAGTCCGCCGATGTTTTTCCGCAGGGCCGGCGCAAGCGCAAGGATCGCATGCGCGGCCTCAGCCAGTTCCGCGTCCCCCCGCTCCTGCAGAGTGCGATTGCCAAAGCGCGCAACCACATCGGCAAGCCGATGCGTGGTATGCGTCGGATTCGCCAGGTAGGAGTAGAGCATCACGTCATCCCGCACGCCCGTGATTGCGATCTCCTGCGGCTCGAGCGCACGCAGGCAACCCTTCAGATCATGAAGGGACTTTGGCACTGCGGCATCTTGAAACAACTCGCGCAACCGTGGGTCGCAGACGCTAACCATCAGCCCTACGCCGGTTGCGGACGCCACGCCGATCTTCACGTCCGCAGACGCCTCAGGCGGCGCCTTGAGATCTGCCGGAGCCTGCGGACCGTCGCACACCGGCGCCGCCTCCATCATGTCGAGCAGCGACATGCTCTTCAACTCAGGCTCCTTGTCTTCTATGAGCTCAGCCTCCTGCTCGGCCATCTGCTCGGAGACGGTTTCCAGACGTGAGGCTGGCAGCGCAAGTGCGAATCCGTGCTCCCGCGCCTGCTGCACGAAGGCATCCATCTGCTCTACCGTTGGCTGCAACACATAGCTGGCGGGCATCGCCTCGACCTCAGGCGCCAGCTCCTTCAGCATGGTCGTGAACTCAAGTTCGCTGAAGAGCGCACGACACGCACTTACATCAGGCGCCTGCGTACGCATCTCCTCAAGGTTCAGCTCCATGGGGACAGTGCAGTGGATCGTCACCAGCTCTTTGCTGAGCAGGATGGTGTCTCGATTGTTCTCGAGCGACTCACGATACCTCTTCCCCTTGATCTCGGACGCACGGTCCAGCGCCTCCTCAAGACTGCCAAACTGCCTGATCAATTCGACCGACCCTTTGTCGCCAACACCGGGAGCACCGGGGATATTGTCGATCGAGTCGCCGCGCAGCGCCATGACGTCAACCACCCGCTCCGGGGGTACGCCGAGCGTGTCGATCACCTTCTCGCGATCTAGTATCAGGTTGTCCTTCATGGGATTCAGGACCTTGACCTGTTCCGTGACGAGCTGCAGCATGTCCTTGTCGCTCGACACGATAAAGACTGCGTGGCCCGCCTTCTCGGCCTGGCATCCGAGCGTACCTATGACGTCGTCGGCCTCGAAACCCGTCGACTGCAGGATCGGAATGCGAAAGGCCTCGAGTGCGCGGCGAATGTATGGCAGCTGCTGGCCAAGATCCGGCGGCATTTCCGTACGATTGGCCTTGTAGCCCTGGTAATCGACCTCCTCAAAGGTCTGTGTCGCACCGTTGAACTTGCGAAGCTTGATCTCCCTGGCGCGCTGGTCGCGAAAGACCGGGCCGCTGAGGTCAAACACCGCCGCAAAGAACTCCGGTGCGAAGTCCTTGCGCAGCTTGTTGATCATGTTGACGAAGACGAAGGTCGCTGCAGTTGGCACCCCGGTGCGCGTTGACATCGGCCGCTGCCGCTGCATCGCGTGGTAGGCACGGAAGATGAACGACATCGAATCCAGTAAAAACACTGGTGGCTTGCTGGCGGTTGGCACGGGCGATGACTCGGGAGATGAGACGGGGTGCGGCACCTTCCAAGCATAACGTGGGGCGGCGACAGCGCGCAGCGAAGCCGGACAATCCCACTGCGGGGCTAGGAGATGAACATGCAATCGCCATAGGAGAAAAAGCGATATCCCGCTGCCACCGCGTACTGGTAGCTGGACATGACCTGTCGGTGCCCGCCAAGCGCGCTCACCAGCATAAGCAAAGTCGACTCGGGCAGATGAAAGTTGGTCAGCAGTCCGCTCACCACGCGGAACTCAAAGCCTGGAGAGATAAAGATGTTGGTCGAGCCGGAGTGGGCCTCGAGCGCTCTCCCCTCAGCGACCAGCGCACAGTGTTCGATCGTACGGACGGTCGTCGTGCCTGCAGCGATGATGCGACGACCCTCCGTCAGGGCGTGGTTGATCTCGCGGGCTGTCTCTGCAGGTAAGCTGTAGCGCTCGCGGTGCAGCCGAATCTCGTCCAACCGCTCCACACGCACCGGCTGAAAGGTTCCCAGCCCGACATGCAGCGTGATGAAAGCAATGCGCACCCCACGCTCGCGTATGCGGGTCAGGACCTCGGGCGTGAAGTGCAGGCCAGCGGTGGGAGCGGCAACCGAGCCACGCTCGTGCGCATAGATCGTCTGGTAGCGTTCACGGTCTGCCGCCTCATCCTGTCGATGAATGTACGGAGGCAGAGGCATGTGGCCGAGCCGATCAAGCACCGTGAAGAACTCCGCGTGGGGAGCGAACCGCAGCAGCCTCTCTCCGAACTCACCATGCTCGATCACCTCGGCCTCTAGCTCCGCCGCGCCCTCAGCAGGAAAGGTGAGCCGCTCACCCTGCCGCACCTTGCGCCCAGGCCGCACCAGCGCCCTCCATTCCCATTCGCTCGTCTGCTCGGTAAGCAGCACCTCGATCCGGCCCGCGGGCTCTTCGCCAAGAACCGCAGAGCGCCCACCTCGCCGGCCAAACAACCGCGCCGGGATGACTCTGCTGTCGTTCAGCACCAGCAGGTCGCCTGCGCGAAGCATCTCTGGAAGGTCGCGAAACCATCCATCTCTCACTTCGCCGGCCGCCCGATCTAGTGCCAGCATGCGGGCACCTGCCCGGTCCAAAAGAGGCCGCTGCCCGATTTGCTCCACCGGTAGATCGAAGTTGAAGTCTGAGACAAGCAAAGGAATATACCTTAAGCGTTACAAGCCCGGGTCAATGAATGACTCACCGTCAGTGCCATCGACGCATATGAGTAGCCCTAGCCGTCCCGAGTTACTGACTGCAATCTGCTACTCATGAACGTAACGATGATTGTTACGCTTCGCCGCATCTCTGGTGACACTAAGGTAGACGAGCAGCAAGGTGCCGTTCGGCGAGAAGACGCGCGGCCTCTAGAGCCGCATTCAGCTCCAGACGTTTGGACTCAAGCACCGCATCATCTGCGCCGATCGGCGGTGGGGGGACATAGCGGGCCCAGCTTACAGCCACCCGCGAGAACGGCTTGGGAACGATGAATTTATCCCACGAGTTCACCTGCCAGAAGCGCTCAGGCAACAGGTAGAAGCTTCCGATCGGCGCACCCGTCATCTGCGCCAGCTTTACTGGTCCCATCTTCGTCTGGTAAATCGGCCCGCGCGGACCGTCGGCGGTAAAGACTACGGGCTTACCCGCCGCGATTACATTCTTCAACTGCAGCAGCCCTGCCACACCGCCTCGTGAGCTTGATCCGCGTACCGTGTAAAAGCCAAACATCGCAAGGGTCCGCGCAATCAACTCGCCATCAAAACTGCGGCTGACCAGGATCGTCCCGTGAAATTTGCGGAAGTAATACATACAAGGCAGCGTGCACCGATGCCAGAAGCAGTAGATTCCGGTCGCTGGAATCGTAGCGGGTACAACACCTGGTTCGCAAACCACTTTAAATCGTAGTGTGACGCTGATGAGCCGCACGATCAACGCAACCAGGGCAGGTGCGACGTTCAGTAGGAAGCGCTGCCGCCGCGTCAGCCGAGGTGACTCGACGCCTTGAGGAGCGGGGTCGACATCCGCCGTTCGCTCCGTTGTCACAGCATCGGTCACGCCTTCAATTGTAATTAGCTATAGCGCAGCCAGCGCATCATCTCCGGCAGGGTAGCGCGCTTGCCGTACATCAGGATGCCGACGCTATAGATCCGGGCTGCAAACCACAGCGTGGCGAGAATCGCCAGCACCATCAGCCCGATCGACGCGCCAATCTGCCAGAATGGCGGGAACTGCGATGCCATGCGAAGGAACATGGTGATCGGCGCACACGGCGGAAACAGCGACATCGCGACGGACCACTTCGAATTGGGGTTGCTGACAATGTAAGTGATCATTCCGAAGCTGAGCCAGATAGGCACTGCGGCGATGGGACTGTACTGCTGCAGCTCCTGCTCCGTGCTCACCGTAGACGCCAGGCCCGCAAAGAGTGCGCTATAGAGCACATAGCCGAGCAGGAAATAGAGGACGAAGAGAACACCCTCGGTTACGGAAATGAGGTGCAGGTCAAAGCCTCCGGCCATCAGCCGTCCGGCCAGCGGTGTGCCGATGAAGATGCCCGCCGCGGCGAACCAGATCCCGAGCTGGGTAATACCGACCGCACCCACCCCGACCAGCTTCCCGGCGAGCATGTCGCCCGGCTTTACCGAGGCGAGCATCACCTCAAAGATGCGTGAGGTCTTCTCCTGGATCACAGAGCGTCCAACGTTCATGCCATACAGCACCACCGTAAACGACAGCAGAAAGGCCATGGCATAAGCAGCCCAGAACGTACCCATAGCATTGCTCGAGCTCGCCTTGCCGTTCTTATCGAGCTTCTGAGTGTCGATGGTGATGCTCTTGGTGATGCTCTCAATCTCTGCCGGGGCGATGCCTCGGGCGGCCAGCCTCTGCTGCACTACGGAGCGGCTCACCGCCCCCTGCAGGCGCGCCGTGGTCACAAAATCTCCTGACGACAGCGAATAATAGGCGCCGTGCGGAGTGTCGCTTCCGCGCGTGCTGTCGACCCATAGAAATCCGTCAATCTGCTTCGCGGTAACGCGTCGAATCAAGTCTGCCCGATCGTTCTCACCGGCCGGCGCTACAACTTCAATCCCGGTGTGGGAGTCGGGATCGCTGAGTAGCTGCGACTTCACATTGCTGGCCAGCCCAGCGTCGGCCGCTGCGATCACGATGTGCTTGCCGTTGCCCGAGTTCTTGCTCGCCAGGTAGCCGACTCCAAAGATGCAGACGAAGATCGCCGGAATCAAGATCGTAGTCAGGCGGAAGGCCTTGCCCCGCACCTGCTCAAGGTACTCGCGCTTCGCGATCAGCCACACATTGCTACGCATCGGACTTTCCTCCCACCGTCTGGATGAAGATCTCTTCCAGCGAAGGCTCCATCAACTCAAAGCGGTTGATCCGCGCCGCACCTGCCGCTGCATGCAGCAGCGCCTGCGAGTCTCCGCCATCTTTGAGCTTGATCTCCGCATGCCCGGCGTAGTTGCGGACCTCCGCTACCGCGTCATGGCGCAGAAATGAATCGTCCCCCTCGAACTCGATGACAACGCGATTACGCTCGTAGCGCGACTTCACCTCGCGCATCGTGCCGGCAAGCACGGCCTCCCCGTGATTGACCAGGCAGATGGAGTCGCACAGCTTCTCCACCTGGTCCATACGATGGGTAGAAAACAGAATTGCCTTTCCGCCTTTCTTTTGCTCCAGCAGGACGTCCTGTAAAAGCGTTGCGTTCACCGGATCGAGCCCCGAGAAGGGCTCGTCCATGATGATCAGCTCCGGCTCGTGCAGCATCGTCGCGATGAATTGGATCTTCTGCTGCATCCCCTTCGACAGCTCCTCTGTCTTCTTGTCGAGGGCCTCGGCGATCTGCAGCTTCTCGCTCCACACCCGCGCGCGGCTCTCCGCCGTCTTAGGCTCGAGGCCGTGCAGCTCGCCCATGAAGACAAGCTGATCGATAACCTTCATCTTTTTGTAGAGGCCGCGCTCCTCGGGCAGGTATCCGACCCGAGCCAGACTCTCCCGTGCAAAGGGCTTGCCAAAAAGATTGACGCCGCCGGAGTCAGGCCGAGTGATCCCGATCATCATCCGGATGCTCGAAGTCTTGCCCGCCCCGTTCGGCCCCAGCAGCCCAAACATCATGCCCGGCTCAATGCGAAGACTTAAGTCCTTGACCGCGACTTTGTTCTCATAAGACTTGGAAATCCGGTCAAGCTCAACAACCGCCACGAGGCCCCCAGACAGTGACTAAAGTCACCAAGCCTCCGTAGTTTAGCAGAGGCCCGGCTGCCATTTGCCCGGCCATTCTCACCTCTGTGCTGCGATAGGACAGGAGATGGCTGCCCGCCAGCGCACTGTCAGGGCCCCACTTCTCGCGTTCGGAAAGAAGTATCATCAACTCGGGAATCGTCCGTTTTCCCACGTCTTTACCTGTATGAAGCAGCACACTCGGACTAGGCGGGTATACGTTGTGAGCCATCCGGCGGTCCACAATTTCGCCGTCACACCTTCTCTTGAATTGACTTAGCCGCTTTACGTATAACTTCCAGTACGAAGTCGGGCTGCGACAGCATGGGCACGTGACTGCTTTCGGTCTCAAAGATCTTGGCTTGCATGCGAGTCGCGACAAAGCGTTCCAGCTCTGGCTGAATAGTGCGGTCATGACTGGCCACGATGTACCAGCTCGGCTTCGTTCTCCACGCGGTGCCTTCGATACTCGTACTGAACAGGTCAGCGGCTGGGGCCGCGTGGGCAGCCCAGACGAGCCTCTGCTCCTCCTCGGTCAAGTCTCCCGCGAAGTGCGCAACGCCTTCGGGTTTCATCCAAATGCGTCCGTCGACGACCTCGATGTGCGAGAAAACCTCCGTGACTGGAAATTTAGCCTGCAAGCTCTGCGAAGTTTCATCGAGGTCAGGCGCAAGTGCAGCAACGTAGACGAGTCCAGCCACTCTGGGATCTGTCCCGGCGTGAGTGATCAGTGTGCCGCCGTAAGAGTGACCAACCAGGATCACCGGGCTGCTGACTCGGCTTAAAGTCCGCCCTACGGAATTCACATCGCCGGCAAGTGTGTCGAGTCCGTACTGCGCCGCGATTACCTCGTGTCCCTCCGCCTGCAGAGTCGGGATCAGTTTGCTGAAGGAAGAGCCGTCGGCCCATATTCCGTGGACGAATACGATGCTAGGTTTGCGCTGCATGGACATGGAAGTACCTCTATCGTGAGTTCGGACACGGTCAAGCGCTGTCCGTAGATGCATCTTGCACCCGTGCCAGGTCTGCAACGAAGACTTTGTTTGCGTGAGGTATGCTTTCGGAGTATAGCTTGGCTCACGATGGAACTCCGGCACCTTCGCTATTTCGTCGCAGTAGCCGAGGAAGGCAGCATGACCAATGCCGCTGAGCGGCGGCTGCATACAGCGCAGCCGTCCCTCAGTCGACAGATGCGCGATCTCGAACTGGAGGTCGGGGTAAAGCTGCTTGAGCGAAGGGCGAGAGGCGTTGCACTCACCCCGGCCGGACGGGTGTTTCTCGATCATGCGCGGCTCGCGTTGATGCAGATCGAAGTTGCCTGCGAGGCCGCCCGTCGCGCGGAACAGCCCGCAAAGCCGGGTTTCGTAATAGGCTTTCTCCCTGGGCAGGAAGTCGTATGGCTGTCCAAGACCTTGCGTATCTTGCGTGAGGAAGAGCCCGACACCGAGATCACCCTTTTAACCAGGTCTTCGCCCGAACTGGCCGATGCGTTGATGCAAGGCAAATTGGATGTCGCCCTGCTTCGAAGCGAAAAGCTGACCGCTGGCCTCGCCTTTCGATTCCTGATCAAGGAACCATTGATTGCGATACTGCCCGCTCGCCATCGTCTCGCGACACGCAGAGCGGTGCGGCCGCAGGACCTCGCCGGAGAGGATTTCATCAGCACAGCACGAATCGCGCCCGTCCTGAGGTCCGTGATCGATGACTACGCGACGAAGGCCGGTATCACGCTGAGGCAGATTTACGACGCTGAGACAGTATCTGGCGGCATGTCACTGGTCGCATCTACCGGGGGCTTCACGCTTGTACCGCTCTATGTGCGAAATGCGCTGATCCCATCTGTCATCGCCCGCCCCCTCCGCGGCGTGGTTCCAACCATCGACCTGATGATGGGTTATAACAAGTCAAACACCTCTCGGCTGCTCAAGAGGTTCCTGTCGCGCGCTGAAGAACTAGTTGACCGTGGTTCACAGACAAACAATCTACTGCAGCACCTTGAAAAATGGTAATTTGAAGTCGTTTTAGAGACTTAGTTGTGAAAGTGCTATTCACCGGAGAATGGATGCCGTCGAACGCTGTCAAAAATGTGGCTTTATTAGTCCTCGTTCAGGTCTCTTCTCTCTGGCCCGCGTATGCGCCAGCGCAAGTTCCGAAGGAGTCCTATCCCGTGAGGGCTCCTTTCGAGCAGTACCTGATTCCGGAGGAGAGTGCCGAGATCGCGCTGGCTCGCAGCGCCGCTCCAGCGTCGATTTCAGACGCCGCCGAGGTGATGGTGCTGCGACGGGATGGCTACACCACTGCCGTCAAAGGCTCTAATGGCTTTGTCTGCATCGTCGTACGATCGTGGGCGAACACGACCGATGATCCACAGTTCTGGAACCCCAGAGTACGTGCCCCCCACTGCTTCAATCCGGCCGCCGCCGACACTTTTCTTCCCCTGTTTCTGACCAGGAGCAAGCTGGTGCTCGCAGGAAAATCGAGGGCGGAGATCGCTGCGGCCACCGCGTCGGCGATGGAAGACAAGCAGCTGCCCGCATTAGCGCCTGGAACGATGGTTTACATGATGTCGAAGCAGCAGTATCTGAACGATGACGACATGAGCTGGCGTCCACACCTCATGTTTTTTGCCTCGGGGGATGCCCGGAAGAGCTGGGGTGCTAATCTGCCCGGCTCACCCGTCATGGCCGCATATGACCCGCAACTACGAGTGACTACTTTCTTCGTTCTGGCAAGCAATTGGTCGGACGGGACGCCGGCACCCTCGATGACCCAT
>DASWUZ010000367.1:0-2019 GCA_036401395.1 Acidisarcina sp. | reverse complement strand
GTGGTGATGGGTAGCAAGAGTGACTATGAAACCCTCAAACCGGCAGCCGAGGTCCTCAACGCCCTGCAGATTTCCCATGAAGTCCGTGTAGTCTCGGCCCACCGCACTCCGGACCTGCTTTTCTCCTTTGCCGAACAGGCGGCAGGGCGAGGCCTCCGAGCCATCATCGCCGGAGCGGGCGGGGCCGCGCATCTGCCTGGAATGCTCGCTGCGAAAACGCTGGTTCCCGTACTTGGTGTGCCCGTCCCCGCGACGATGCTTAACGGCGTCGACTCGCTGCTGTCCATCGTCCAGATGCCCAAGGGTGTGCCTGTGGCGACGTTCGCAATCGGCAAAGCGGGCGCGGCAAACGCTGCGATCTTCGCCGCCGAAATGCTCGCAGCTACCGACGAACCTCTCAGGGTCCGCCTGCATGCTTGGCGCGAGGCCCGCAAACAGGAAGTCTTAGCAGAGGTGGTGGGCGAAAATCCTTACGACGAAAATCCCACGCATGACAACCCGCCGGACGAACCACCCGCAGGGGCCCCTCTCCCGTGAGCGCCATCCTTCCCGGCGCGACCATAGGCATACTCGGAGGGGGCCAGCTCGGTCGCATGACTGCCATGGCTGCACGCTCGCTGGGCTACCGAGTGCAGGTCATGGACCCGAACCCTTCCTGCCCGGCCCGCTTCGTCGTCGATGCCTGCTTTGAGGGCTCATGGGACGACGCGCGCGCCGCCACCAACCTCGCACGCGGCAGCGATGTCGTCACTCTTGAAATCGAACAGGTCGCGCTCGAGTCTCTGGAAATCGCCGCGAAGTATGCGCCTGTCCGTCCCGGCGCGGGGCTGTTGCGGATCATCCAAGACCGCATCCTTCAAAAGAACTGGCTTTTTTCGCACGGATTTCCCGTCGGAAAGTTTCGCGCCGCGACCAGCGAACCCGAGCTCAAAGAAGCGGTCATCGCCCTTGACGGTCCCTGCTTCGTCAAGACCGCCCGAGGAGGCTACGACGGCAAGGGCCAGGCGAAGATCGGATTTGAAACCACCTCACCCGACTTAGACACCGCAGTCAGTGAAGCCTGGGCTGCTCTTGGAAAATCGTCATGCATTGTTGAGCGCGCCGTCGATTTTGAACGTGAAATTTCCGTCATGGTCGCCCGCTCCCCGCGCGGCGAAGTTAAAAGCTTTCCGTCCGCATGGAACCACCACGAGCGGCAGATTTTGGCATGGAGTGTGATCCCTTCTTCCATCCCTCCTCACCTTGAAGCCCGCGCCCAGCAAATCGCTGCCGACCTCACGGCAGACCTGGAAGTAGAAGGCCTGCTCGCTGTCGAAATGTTCCTCACCCACGACGGTGAACTTCTCATCAACGAAATGGCACCACGGCCCCACAACAGCTACCACGCCAGCGAACGTGCCTGCTTAACGGGCCAGTTCGAGCAAGTGGTACGCGCGATCTGCGACCTGCCGCTCGGCGATGTTGAACTGCTGCGTCCCTGCGCCATCGCCAACCTGCTAGGGGATCTCTGGCTGGACGGTGCTCCGGATGGAGTTGTCAGTAACGGCTCCAGAGCCGAACGCGAACCCCGCTTCGACCTCGCGCTCGAGGTACCCGGCGTGCGCCTGCATCTCTATGAGAAACACACGCCGCGCCACGGCCGCAAGATGGGCCACTTATCCGCCATCGGTGCCACGCCGCAAGAGGCAATTGAGCGCGTACTCGCTGCCAAGCAACGCCTCTAAAGTTACCCGCAAGTTTTGCTAAAGAGTTTGCCGCTGGAAGGAAACGAAACCGACCCGCCGGGGCCGTGAGCGATGCTCTGGTGAACCCGTCCTAAGACGGTGGGACTCTCCGCGGCTCTTTAGGCATTCCGAACTGGCGGACATTGCACACCGAGCCGATTTATCGAGTCGAGTCCCTGTTCAATGATTAAAGGTTCAACCAGAGTTAATCACTTCACCTGCTTAGCAGGCCGGTTTCTGATTGGATGCTATCGGCAGTCCCGCATCTTGGCAAGTTTGCCTACCAAATCGAATT
>DASWUZ010000366.1:0-6814 GCA_036401395.1 Acidisarcina sp. | reverse complement strand
GCGTCCCCGAAAGCTCCGGCCGCCCCAGCACCGTCACCACGATCTCGTCTCCCCCGCCCAGCAGATACTGCTCATGGGCGCCGGGCTGCGAGCTCTCGATGTCCACCCCGCGATGCTGAAGGTCGGGATAGTCATTGATGGTCGAGGACGAAGCGGAGGAGGAAGGCGAGGAGGACGAACCACCGGAGCCGGGTACCAGAGGGGTCTGCGAGGGCGAGGCCTGCGCCCCCGCGCTCGAAGCTCCGCAAAACAACACCGCCGCAAAAACCACCCCGCCCGCAAGCGCCACCGGACCCAACACCGGCGCCCCAAAGGCCGCGCGACGCAGAGCCACCGGACGCAGAGCCACCGGACGGGCCGCAGGCCCGGCAGGTGAAAACTCCCCAGACCACCCCGGAAACGGCAGGGAAAACGACCCGGAAGACGGCCCCGAACCCGGCAGGCAAGACGGCCCGGAAGACCCCCGGGAGCCCACGGAAAACGATAAAGAACCCGCAGAAGACAACAAAGACACCCGAGAACGCAACCGCAAGCCCAGGCCTTTCAAGCAAGGTGTCCGGTTCATGTATACCTCAGAAAAATGTCAGGACAGTCGCCACCCATTATATCCTCCACCAACAACAAAAACACCCCAAATTACACCTAAACGCCAGGAGCTGAGGCTGGTGCAGGCCTGGTCTGCCGCTTCCGCTGAAGGATGGGACGCTCTATCGCGTACCAGGTGATCGTCGCGAAAAGCAAAGTGAAAGGAACCGAGGCTATCTCAAGAAGCCTGCCCCTATAGAAGCGGTGGACTTCGCCGATATGCCTGGCGCACATCATCATAGGCCAATGGATTAAGTAGGCCATGTAACTTATCCTGCCAACATAGCGGAGCCACCCATTACTTAGCAAGTAACTCAAAATGCTGCCTGGCACCGTGGCCCAAAGCAAAAGGCCGGCACTCATAAGGGCAATCACTGTATAGCCAAATCCATTGTAGAGATAAGTGTTTCCACTTTGATTAAATCCGAATAGATTGCCCAGCACCAACACAGCGAGGCCGGCAAGAGCCACCGGCATGCCGTACCGCTGCATGCGTAAATGTGTACCAGGGTGCTCAGCCAGTAGCGCCATTAATGCGCCAAGGCTAATCGCATCGAGCCGGAAAAAAGTAAGTTCGTAAAATATCCAGAAAGAAGAAACAAATGGAGTGAAAGCAACTCTCAAGAGCGGGCTAAGAACTAGAACGCCTACGATGACGCGCAACAAAGTTTTGCGGCTGCAGTTGAAAATCAAGAACGGCCAGACAAGATAGAATTGCTCCTCGATGCCAAGCGACCAGAGGGGTGCAAGAGGACCGCTCTGACCATTGTGAAAAAGAGTAGCTAAATTCTCAAGAGGTAACGCGTAAAGGAACCAGACGTGCCGCCAATCCACAGTAAGGAACAAAGCGACGAAAGTCAGGCAGATGATGTAAGGGGGAAGTATCCGCCTAACCCGCTTGCCATAGAAGTCTCGAAGAGGATGGTCCCCTGACGCACTTCTTCGCAGAATAGATGTAATTAGAAAACCAGAAAGGACGAAGAATATGTCCACGCCCATCCAGCCTCCTGGTAAATATCCCAGGTGCCGCAGAACGACCAAGAAGAAAGCTATTGCTCTGAGGCCATCCAGCTGAACGATACGAGTAGACATTGGTCAACTATACAACGGCGCCTGCGCGCGCCTGAGTAGCTTGGGCATGCCCGCCCATAAGCTAAAACTCGCATTAGGGGAACTACTCAGGCGCTCTAGCAGTTCAATCAGCTGTACACTTTTTCAAAGGCATACTGCGAGGCAACACTCAGTTGTTGCTCCGGCGCCTCATCGCTAGCCGTGGGCTTTAGCGACTGCGCCCATCCAATCAGCAGGAAAAGTACCTGCATCATGGGCGGACTTAGAAACACCGTCGTGAGAGAGAATGCGGTAGCTACCATTATCCCCAGCATGACATATGCGAAGGTGATGTCTACACGCCTGCGGAAGGCGAGGCAATGTTTTACCAGCGCCAGCATGGTAGTAACGAACAGCAAAATCAAGATGGTTGCTCCGGCGTATCCCTGGACCACTGCCATCAGCAGATACTCGTTGTCAATGGAGGGCTGGCGAAGGGCGAAAACATCCAGTCCAAGCTCTTCGCCGGGAGGCAAGGGGTAACCCCAGCCCCAGATTCCTCCCTTTTTGATCACCGGCTTGTAAGTAGTCAGCAGTTCGCGCCGGTAGACCGCATTCTGCTGGTCTTGGGTCATATCCTTTAATTCATCGACACTCTTCGTTTCGTAGTCGGTATACCTGTTCAAAACGACGTAGCCTGTGGAGATGGTGATAGCCAGCAGTACCCCGGCTATGGTGGCCGAGCGCTTGCGGTCCCGGCTAAAGCCGACCCAGGCGATGATGAGTCCAAGACCGCAGCCGATCCACGGACCCCGCGACTGGGTTTCGAACAGGCCCAAAAGCACGAGACAAGTAATTATCTTGGCATTCCTGACTAGTTTCCCTTGAGACCCGGAAAACCTGGATGCACCCACGCGCCAGCGCTTTGTAACTATGAGCCATATCTCGAGCAAGACCCCAATGGTGAACATCATTCCAGCAGTGATGGCATGCCCGAAAGGCCCCGCGACGCGCGCGAAGATCCACCTTCTTTGCCGCCCCCAGCCGGATTTCATGTGGGACAAGGCTTCAGCAGCCAGCTGGAAAGGGTTGGACGTCATTCTGAATTCATAGAGAGACACGAAGCCGATTATTGCGAGAGAAATGACCAGGAGCTTTGCAACAGATTCACGCGATCTGGTCTGTTCAATGAGGCTCTTCCCAATGACATATGGAAACACCATGGAGCATATGGTCGTAGCCAAAGCGTAGAAGCCCAGAAGCATGGGCCGGTGATGCGCGTCGGCCCAGAATGAGCTGAAAGCGAGGAGCACGACCAGCACATCGGTCACTGAAAATCGCCAGTGGCGCAGACCGCCGGCGAGGGCCATCAATCCAAGCGCGGTCCCCGCCAACGTAGCACAGTCGATGAAGAACCCATGGAACGAGACGTGCATATACAGCGGGACCCACAAGAGTATGGGCAGATAGACCCATAGCAAAGCCTTGGCAAGGGACCATCGGGCTGCAACGAAGATGGTAAGGAGCAAGCATCCGATAGTAGCCACTGTTGCAAACACGATTGACCCCCGTTCCGGGTAAAACCAAATTTCAGATAGAAAGCATTGTAAGCGAAGCGGGCCCTCTAGCGGCTCGCCTCCTCGCGGAAGTACCGGCCCAGAATCCCTTGTGGCTCGGTATCGTGCACCTTGAGCTCGATACGTCGCAGTGCCTCTGCAACCGTGGGAGCGATACGGAAGAGCCGCCGGTGGATGAACGCGGTCCTGAAAAGCCTCTGCAGCCCGACCCTCAGGCCCACCAGCCATAGTTCCTGGCCCCGGTCCCTCAATCGGCTGCTGAGATCGAGCAGGATGCCCAGGCCATCGGCCCCGACGTAGGTGGTGCCGGTAAGGTTGAGAATGACGGCGCGGTCGCCGACCACGGAGCGTTTCAGGAGGTCGCGGAATTCCTGGAGCGCGGCGCCGGTCAGTTCGCCCGTCACGTCGAAGACCAGGGCGTTTGACTTGTCGACCAGGGACAGGCGAAAAGGATTGGAACTGCGCGACTGCATGGAGATGGCGAAGACCTGCTGGGAGAGATAGAGCAGAACGCCGAAGGCATTTCGGGCATACCTGCCGCCGAGGCGTCGAGGCTCAATGATGAACCGGTGCAGCCACTCCAGTCCCGCATGCTGCATCCAGTTGGGAGCGCGTGGATGCTGGCCGGAGAGGAAATCGATCGACGCTCCAACCCCGATGCACACCGGCACGCGAAGCCGGTTGCGATGCATGGCGAGCCATTTCTCCTGCTTCGGGTTTCCAAATGCAACCAGCAGAATGTCGACACCGGCCTGCTCGATCAGGTCGATGATGTGGTCGTGGTCGAGTTCTTCGAGGGCGCAAAAGGGTGGAGAGTAGCGCCCTGCGAGCTGCGCGCCTGGGTAAGTTCTCTCAATCCATTCAGCGGCTGCCCTGGAGCGATCTTCGGTCGCGCCCAGCAGAAACATCCGCCGCTTTTTGCTCTGCGAAAGCTTGATGAGGTGCGGCAAGAGGTCCGCGCCCGTGATCCGCTGGGTCAGCGGAGTTCCCATGATTCGCGATGCCCACACCAGCGGCATTCCATCGGCCAGTACTATTTCGCAGCGATGGAGGATGTCCATGAGCTCCTGATCATCCATGGAGTTCATCAGGAAATCTACGTTGGCGGTCGCCACCTGATGGAAGCCGCCCCGCTCGATGAGCTGGTCGATCCTCTGAACCGCGTCTTCCATCGAGAGATCGTCGATAGGGACGCCAAGAATCGCAATACGTCCGAGCTTTGTTTCAATCATGGTGTGGCAGTCCGCGGCCTGCGCTCAGTGCCAGGGGCCCGCCATGTCTCCTGTGGCTTTCGCCGCCGGCGAAATGGCGCATCCCTCTGGCTATCCTGACTATCCTGTGTATCGAAGAACCTGTTCGATGATGCAGAACTGCCTCCGGGCTAGTTAGAAAATAGGTCTTCTACTGCACTTAAGCTCACTGATGGGGCCAAATGTCCTCCCTGTTTAGAGGGATGGGCCTTTGCTACCGCTCTGTCTGGGCTACAGCTCATCTGGGAAGCGCGAATCTGGTCGAAATTCGGGGATCAAGACTCGCCAGTTATATGCGTTATCGCCGAATCGGGTAAGCAGCATCACGCGCAGCGGCAAAATATATCAATCTAGGCGGGCATTCTCTTCAGCGTGCGGCTTGGTCTGAGGAATTGCCCGTATTCGATACGGAGCATGATCTTAATGCTAGAAGATGATCTGGAAAACTGGTCGCGTCTAACAAATCATCGACGCAAATAGCGGCAAAGTTTCGTTAACTTTAGCTCAAGGGACGATCGCAGGCAAGATAATTTCCTCCCTGCAGCCGAAGATCTATAGCAATTCTGCAAAGCGAAGGTAACCGGAAAAAACTACATAGTGAGACGCAGGCTGAGGGGTCGTTGTGCTGTTCAGGCGGGATTGGGTATACTTAGGAGTTGCCTTGGGGGAGTTGCCTTCGGCGATCATTTCTCTTAGATTCAGGAGCGCCGTTCGATGCCTAAGCGCACATTTCAACCCAACCGCCGCCACCGTTCGAAGACCCATGGGTTTCGTATTCGGATGAAGACCAAGAGTGGCGCGGCCGTTCTGTCTCGCCGTCGCGCCAAGGGCCGCCATCGCGTCTCCGTCAGTGCCGGACACCGCGACTAGTTTCCTTCCGATTGCCGTTCCGGACCGCCTTCCTTTTCAGATTGCCTGATGCATTTATCGGGGGAAGGCTCCGCCATGGCTGATGCCGATGGATTCCTGTCACAACTTAGCCTGACTCCGATCGACTGCTCCGTCAGCGCGCCTGCCGCTTTGCCCGGATCGCCGACGCGGACCGGCTCGGAATGGCGGCTGCGGAAACACGCCGAGTATCAGCGCGTCTACAAATCCAGCCGCAAACATTCGTCTGCTTCGATGGGGTATTTCTACGCTTTGCGCCCTTCGGCCGCGGTGTCAGGAATCGTGCATTCGAAGGGACACGCCTCGTCCGCAGAACAGGAATTGGAGAAGATCACGGGGGATGGGGTCGAGCCTCTGCCAGCTGTGAAGAGCCGCGTTCAGCAGCCGCCGATTCGGGGGCCGCGGGTGGGGCTGACGGCGGGGAAGGTGCTGGGTAATGCGGTGGTGCGGAACCGCATCAAGCGGCGGATGCGCGAGGCGGTGCGCGCGCATGTTGCGGTGTTGACTTCGGATGTGGATGTGATTCTTCATCCGCGCAAGTTTGTCGCGACAATGGAGTTTGCGAAGCTGGAGGCCGAGGTGCGGTGGGTATTCGCTACGGTGCAGTCGGCGCTTGATGGCCAGCGGGCCAAGTGATGACCGCGGCTGAACGGCATGTATTGCGCGGGCGGTTGATGCAGTTGTTGCTGGGTCTTTATAAGGGTGTGGTTTCGCCGGTGCTGCATTTCGGGGTAAGCGGGGCTTGCCGGTTTCAGCCTACTTGTTCGGAGTATGCGGTGTTGGCGTTGCATGAGCATGGGGCCGGGCGCGGGGCCTGGCTCGCGATGAGGCGGGTGATGCGGTGCCATCCTTTTTGTGTGGGGGGATTTGATCCCGTTCCTGTGCGGGCGGGGTTGGAGACTGAGGGTTCGCCGATTCTTCCGCCTGTCGAATGAAGTTTGGGTCGTATCGGTTTGGTTGGCGGTGGAGATTTCTTCGATCCCACTCATTGAAGACGGCGGAGCTGTCTTCATGAATGGGGCACCCCTTCATGAATGGGGCACCCCATTGTGGGAATGCTCACGACTCCCGCCTCAAGGCGTGACATGGGGCACTCGTAGTAGTGGTGAGTTGGGCGCAGGGTCGCGGCACAGGTGAGGCGGGGCATTTACCATAGAAGAACCCGATCCGACGGCAATGGAGCCTACGGCCGAAGACTGTCTTTCACGGGCCGTCTTTCATAGGAAGAATCTTGGCAGAAATTAGAAATCCGAATCAGCAAGGCCCCGGTGCAGGCGGGGATTCGCGTTCCATCCTGATCATGTCGGTCATTTTTCTGGCGGTGTTTCTGGGGATTCAATACTTCCGGAAGACGGTGCCGCAGCCGCAACCACAGCAGAGTACTTCGCAGGGGACACAATCGACGCAGCCAGGTAACACGACGGCGGGCCCGACGGCTCAGGCGGCGATGGGTGCACCGGGCGC
>DASWUZ010000365.1:0-9728 GCA_036401395.1 Acidisarcina sp. | reverse complement strand
GCTGTTCATGCACATTGTGGCAGGTAGAACACGTCATCCGGCTGGACTGGAAGCAGCGGCTCCTGCGCAGTAGGAGTACTTCGCTGCCATGCACGTCGATCGGCCCGTCCAGCCCCGGGTCTCTGATTTTCAGGAACTTGCCAATGTCATCGCCGGGAAGAAATGTTAACGAAGGCGCAATCGGAAGCGCCGCTCCAGCATCTGACGGCCGTTACTTTCGAAGCGCGATCAACGGCAGCGATCCGTCGCACGTCCGCGGGTTTACTGAGCCGTGTGAATGAAGCTTCCCTCGATCGGCTCCGTAGCAGGGGTGCCGGAGCTGTGATGATGTGCTGTCTCAGCGTAGCTGACTGCTTCCTCTTGGTGACACGATGCACAGGCTGCGTCACCCGCAAAGGAACTCGCGGGCAGTGGCCCCGCTGAAGAAACTGTTGCCGCTGCTGCTTTTCCCGCTCCTGCTCCTTTTCCTGTTCCCGATGCTTGCAGCCGCAGTCCGTCCGGTACTCCAACAGCGAGCGATAGGCCCACCAACACGGCCAGGGCAAACCAAATCCGCGGTCTCGCTGCCTCTGACGTCACGTACTCCAAACCCGCTGCTGAGATTTCGCCGACGACTCATCTTTCGGTTCGCCTCTGACGCTGTCGATACAAGACGAAAAATCGCCGCGGTTTGTCTCATCGCTTATCCATCAGCATTCTTCTTTCGAAAGGGCCTGCGTTACAGGTCCCCCAAGCCCGGTGATATTACTCAGAAGATTCTGTCCGTCACTTCAGTAAGTCCGCATCAAAAGCTGAATGGCCGTATTCCGAATACGTTCTCAGCGCGACGTCACCCAGGCGCTGCTTGGATACCTCACCCGCGGCTTCAGCCCTGGCCGCGTCGCTTTCACCCTCGCGCTGGGCATGACCTTGAGTTGTTTTCCCTTGCTCGGGGTCACGACTATTCTTTGCGCTCTCGTCGCTATCGTCTTCCGCCTGAGCCTCCCTGTGATCGAGGCGGGCAACTATCTCGCGTTGCCTCTACAGATGATTCTCTTGTTGCCCTTCGTCCGCCTCGGCGAGAGGATGTTTCATTCTCAGGCAGTACCGCTATCGCCCGGTAAAATGTTGTCGATGGTCCGGGCCTCGCCCGACCAAGCCATGCATCTGCTGGTGACGGCCCAGGGCCACGCCATCGCCGCCTGGGCGGTCGTTGCCCCGGGCATGCTGCTCCTGTTCACGCTGCTGCTTTTTCCTTTGCTGCGAATATTGCTGGATCGGGCGGCCACAACAGCAAGACCCCCAGCGATCTCGCACTCAAACGGCCCCACACTGCAAGGGAACTAACCCTTATCGAGCATCTGCACAAACCCGGCACAATCGGCGGCACGTCCGCACAATCTTGATCTACTCCGAAATCATCCTGATCGATCCCAGCCACCTCTCCACCAGCTCAGGCGATGCCGTTACCGGAAACATCCCAGCCATCCGCCAGCGTCCCAATCCTCGCACCTACGCATCGCTTTCATTTGGCTCAAGTCTAGTCGTTCGAGTGTTAGCCCAGCTCTGACGTTTTGAACGAAAAGCAAACGCCCATGTCTCGCTTTTCAGACAAGGGATCTCGCGAATGTGCACGTAACTCGATCTTCTTTTCAACATCTCCCCACCACCCCAAACCAAACCAATCCAACCAACGGTATACTTAATTCTTCCGCATATTTAGGAGTAAGCATGACCATCCAACCCACCGCCAATATCTGGCACAATGGAAAACTCGTTCCCTGGGACAAGGCGCAGCTCCATGTCATGAGCCATGTCATCCATTACGGCTCGGCCGTCTTCGAGGGCATCCGCTCCTACACGCAGCAAGGCGGCTCGGCCATTTTTCGCCTCCCTGAGCACATCCAGCGCCTGCTCGACTCCGCCAAGATCTATCGCATGCCGGTTAAGTATTCCTTCGACGAGCTGTGCTCCGCGACCGTCGATCTCGTCGAGGCCAACGGCGTAGCGCCGTGCTATATCCGGCCCATCATCCTGCGCGGCTACGGCGAAATGGGCGTCAACCCGAAGAACGCGCCGGTCGAGGTCTATATTGGCAACTTCCCGTGGGGCAAATACTTCAAGGCCGAGCACGGTGGCGCTCACGTCTGCATCTCCACCTGGAACCGCCTCGCGCCCAACACCATGCCCACGCTCGCCAAGGCATCAGCGAATTACATGAACTCGCAGCTCATCCGCATGGAAGCTGACGTCAATGGCTACGATGAAGGCATCGGCCTGGACGTCAACGGCTACCTCTCCGAGGGCTCCGGCGAAAACCTCTTCCTTGTCCGCAACGGCGTCATCTACACCTCGCCGCTCGCCAACTCTGTGCTCGCCGGCATCACTCGCGACTCCATCCTTACCATCGCGCGCCACCTCGGCGTCCCCGTCATTGAACAGGCCCTGCCACGCGAGATGATCTACGTCGCCGACGAAGTCTTCTTCACCGGCACCGCTGCCGAGGTCACACCCATCCTTACCGTAGATCGCATCCCTATAGCGGACGGCAAGCCGGGCCCCATCACCAACCAGATCGCAGAAGAATTCTTCGGCATTCTCAATGGCACGAAACCTGATCGCTACGGCTGGCTGACCCCGGTAAAAGTAACCGCCGAGCAGGAAGTAGCTGTCTAGTTACCATTGCCCGCACGAGCTAAGTGCGGTTTCCCGTTCATCGCTGCTTTTTTTGCGATGAATGGGACCTACACTAAGCAGCCGGTGCCCCATGTCTAGCTCCAGAGACATGGGGCTCCAGCTCTAAAATGCAACGGAAGAATATATGCCCCGCCAAGCCACCCACCCAACCAGCGCCGCTGGCAGCCCCGCAGCCAGCCACAAACCCAAGCCCCGCGACCCCTTGGCCGCGGGGGAACGGGACGCTGCCTACAACCGCGCTGCCGCCCACAACTACTTCCTCCTCGAACGCTACGAAGCCGGCCTTGCCCTCCGCGGTACTGAGGTTAAATCCATTCGCGAAGGCCAGGCCAACCTGAAAGACGCCTACGGCCTCGTCAAAGATGGAGAGGCGTTCCTGCTCAATGCGCACATTGGCGCATATTCGCATGGCAATACGATGAACCACGACGCTACCCGCACCCGGAAACTCCTCCTCCACGCCACGGAAATAAGGAAGCTGATCGGGCAGACGCAGCAAAAGGGCCTCACGCTAATCCCAACCCGCCTTTACTTCAAAAACGGCCGCGTCAAGTGTGAGTTGGCAGTAGCCAAGGGCAAGCAGGACTGGGACAAACGAGCCACCGAACGGGCCCGCGAAGCCGACCGCGAAGCCCGCTCCGCAATAGCCCACAGCAAATCCAAACACGCGAAATAATGGAGGCGGGCTAAAAGGAAAGGTACTGGATCAACTCGCTGCTAAGTAATGTTTTCGTGACAGCCAGCTTTTGCCGCCAATGATCAAAAGGTGACATCTTCACCAAACGCGTGATGTAGATTTCCTTTGAAGACGGCCGATGCGACTGTGCGCGACTCGTCTGCTCCTTCAACAACAACTAGCCCACAGCCCGGCGTACACTTCCCCTAACAACCAAAGCCTGGTAACCGCCCAGCCATCGGTATTCGTAAATCCGCGGGCCATCACGCGCCAACAACCTTCATCAAGTCCTTCACTACCAATTCCTCATCCAGAAATGTGACCCTTAACTCCGCTACAACCAGCGGAAGCCCAGGCGAACCGCCACTGAGCCGCTCTAATAACTCGGGACTTAATCGCACGGCGTCTTTTTCCGTAGTAACAAAGCTACTGGCATGATGCTCCACCGCCACTCGCCGCAACCCATCCACATCCTCAGCTGAATAACGATGGTGGTCTTGAAACGCCCGCTCTGCCGCGACCCTCTTCACAGTTTGGCGGACTGAATCAAAGAACTCCTCCGGCCGTGCAATCCCGCAAAAAGCTACCACACACACAGGTGCATCGGGGACATATACTGACCGCCGAACAAACCACACCGGCGCACTTACCCCCAACCGCCGCAGCGCAGCCTCGAGCGCCGCATCTTCCTCACGCAGCACCACCACCGAGGCGCGACGGAGCGAACCTAACCCCTCCCGCAACCGCCCGACCGGCAGCAGCCGCTCATCAAAATCGCTGCGGTGTACCACCACCACATCCAGCTCTCGCGCCAGACGGCGATGCTGAAAGCCATCATCCAATATATGGGCAGATAAGCGCGTGGAACTCTGCCACTCTGAGCCCACAGCCCCCGCCTCCCGTGACAGGGGCTCCGGCGAAATAGCTTCGGGCGGATTCGCCTCGACCAACTGTACCGGCAGCGACTCTGCAACCAAACCGGCGGCATACCGCTCAGCCCCAACCACTATGCTTGGGGCAATTCCTTGTCCCCCGGCTATCAACCTACGCGCAATCATCAGAGGCTCATCGCCGAACCGGTCTGCGCTTCCGCGGACATCGACAACTTCGATTGCCTGAGAGTCTCTCCCATACCCTCGCGAAAGCACGGACACCTGCACGCCTCGCTCTGCCAATAACTCCGCCAGCCGAATCACCACCGGAGTCTTGCCCGCACCACCTACGGACAGATTCCCAACACTGATTACTGGCCACCGCAGGCGCTTTCCCTTTGTCCAGCCCCGGTCATACGCGATGTTTTTGAGTCCGGCCAGGGCGCCATACAGATCGGACAGAGGCCTCAGCAAACCCAGAGCTGGTGGTGGCCCTTTGCGCCTTGAGGCCGGCTCAACCTGCCCGTATGGCAAATCTTCATCGGCATCCGAACTCATACAACAACACCACTACGCTCGACTCGCTCCAACCCAGGCCGTTCTTTAACCAGCAGCCCTAGCAGCGCCTCAACTGCCAGCGCCGTCGCGCCAGACTCATTTTGAAATACCCCCAGACCGCGCGCGCCCAGCGACCGCGCCTCAGCAGGGTCGCCAATCAATGCCGAGAGTGTAGTCACCAGCGGAGACCTGCTCGCTGCACCCGTCCCCGCCAGTTCTGCCGCCTCCCCCTCCGCGCCGACGATACGAATCGCATCCTTCTCAATCATCCGCCGCACAATCGTTCTGAAGTTATGGAAATGGGGCCCCATCACCACCGGTACTCCAAACCGCGCCGGTTCGAGGGGATTGTGCCCGCCTGCCGACACCAGGCTTCCGCCCACAAATGCCACTGACGCCAGTGAATACACTGACGCCAGCTCACCGATCGAATTCAGCAGGAAAACCGTGCCCGGCCGCAGCTTCTCCGGCGCGCGCATCCACTCCGTCCGCCGCACCCAATCCAACCCACTCTCTTGGAGCAACCGTGCCACGGCAGGAAACCGCTCCGGATGGCGCGGCGCGAGGACCATGCACATTCCCGCTCCTGTCTTGATACTGCCACCGCGAACAAGCACACCCCATGCCTTGAGCAGCATCTCCTCTTCGCCAGCGACTGTGCTGCCACACACCAACAGCCGCGTCTGGGTCCCCGGCTCAGCGTACGAATTCTGCGCCGTCGCTCCTAAATGTTCGCGCAGAGCGGTAGTCACATCCGCCTCCGCCCCGGGCCGAAGATCGAACTTCATGTTCCCGCCCAGCCGCACCCGCTCCGCCGGAACTCCAATCGTCCGCAGTCGCTCTGCATCCAGCTCACTCTGCGCAAGTACCAGCGAAAGCCTCCTGAGGATCGGCCTCCACAATCGCCGCAGCCGCTTATATCGAGGAAAAGACCGGTCAGAGATACGCGCATTTACCACCGCCACCTGCACCCCGGCTCGCTCGCACTCCACCAGCACATTCGGCCAGAACTCCGTCTCCACCAGCACCAGCAAACAAGGCTGTAGCACCTTCAAATACCGGCGCACGATCCGCCGCAGATCCAGCGGAAAATAAAAGACGCTCTTCTCGCCAAACCGCTCCCGCGCCAGCCGTTGCCCGGTCCGCGTGGTAGTCGAAACCACAACCCGGTAGCGCCGCATCGCCAGCTGCATCACCAGCTCGGTCACCGCCGCAACTTCACCCACCGATACGGCATGCACCCAGATCGTTTCAAATTCATGCTTCGTACCCAGCAGAATCGCGCCGCCAGAGCCATTTCCGCGGCCTGCAAATCGCCGTCCCGGGGGCAGGGCTGGCTTCTTCAGCAAGTGCGGAGGAACTTTACCCAACCGCCCTGCCAGGCCTTCACGATACTTCGCCGCCGTCGCCATCCGCACCAGCCAGTAGGGCAAGCCCACCACCAGCGCAATCACCAGCGCCACGCTATACAGAAACAACACCACGGAGAAGATCATTTCCACAACTCTCAGGCGGGCTCTTTGTCCCTGTCCATCTGCTTCCAAATTCCCTTTACTGCGGTCTTACCCGAAGATGATAATCGCCCCAGCGATCATGCGCCCCTATAACCTCAAGCTAAATTGCCCTGTTTTGCGTCAACCTTTGCCTGCTCTCCCGTTGTCCGCTCTACTGTCCGTCATTCTTTTCGGAGCCGTCTCCACCCTCCCCGCCTACGCCGCCGACCACACACCACCGCCCGTAACGGACGCGACCAACTACCCAGCCAACGAAGTTCACGACCAGGAAAAGGTTGCCATCGCTGCCGACCCCTACGACACCAGGGAAAAGTGCAAGCTACTACGCGTCAATTATGGCGACTACGACTTCATGCCCGTCCGCGTCATCATTACTAACAATGGCGATAAGCCGATTTCGCTCGCAGAGGCGCGCATTCATTTCATTGCCGCCGACGGCACCAAGATCGCGGCCGCCGAGCCCGAAGACGTGGAACGCCGCACCGCCAGCGCCGACAACCGAGGCAAGACCATCCCCCTGCCCAGCCCGCTCCCGTCGATCCACACTGCATCGGGAAAGAAGTACAGGCAAATAGAAGACGACTTCCACGACTTTGAATTTCAGGCGTTAATAGTAGAGGCACACACGACCCGAGCGGGCTTCCTCTTCTACGACGTCTCCGGCATGAGAGAACCACTCAGGGGCGCAAAGCTTTACATCAGAAAAATAAAAGCAGCCAGCGGCGAAGACCTGTTCTACTTCGACATCCCCTTCGATAAATACCTAGCCGCCCAGCCTAAGTAACGGTGTGGATGATCGATTAACCTGATTGGCGAACAAATTTAGGTTCCCCACTAGAACAGCGGTCGAGGCCCAAATTCCACCACGATGAAGTTACCTGCGCTTGCGGCGTTAATGGCGGAGGCCACTCGATCTGCGTCGAGTCGCAGCGTGGGCCAGTGGTTTGTATTCAAGACGACCAGAGCTAGTCTGCGTCTGGTTAGATTCTGCTGGTAGGCGATACTTTGGTCGGCGGTGACCATCACCTCGAACCCTGCATCCTCGGCAGCTTTCAGTAGATCGCCGTTTTGCAAATCGGCCCAGCCTTGCGAGTCTGCACTCAAGACCTCATGCTTCTTCAGAAGGGCGGCCAGCCCAATCGGCAAATTATGGTCGAGCAAGACCTTCAACGAACTAAAGCCGGTTGGTGAGCCAACCAATACTCCAGGATGCTGTGGACCGCGTAGACTGGCAGTCTAAACTGGTAGGCAATCTCGTCCTCGCCGAGTTCCCGATTGACAACGACGGTCCCGGGAGTCACGCGGGTGCCTTTGATCACCGGCGCACCACTCATCTTGCCCGGCACCACCTCCACCAGTTCGCACCCGGTCCAATCCATAGCGCCACCCCTCCAAATATTCTAGACCCGTTCTGCTGCCCCTAAACGCCCTTCTTAAACGGCTCCCAGACATACTTATGAATCTGCAAACTCAACCGCGCATCCAACCCGTCCGCCAGCATCCACTCCACTAATTCCCTCGGATCGAGCAGGCAGTTAACTGTACTACGCTCCCGCGAAGGCGACTTACTGAAGGCAGGCGACAACAACACCGAACCAACCCGCCCCGTCAGCCGATGCTCAGCCATAAACTCCCGAGCGAATTCATAATCCGCACGGTCACTGATGACAAACTTGACCTCGTCCCGCTTGGTTAGCGCATCGAGGTTCTCCATCCGGAAAGTCCCGGCCTCGCCCGAAGCCGGACACTTCACATCTACAATCTTATGCACTTCCTTCGGCACATCGGCCAGCAGCCGCTCTCCGCTAGTCTCAATCATCAACTCATAGCCGGCAGCCACAAGCCGCTCCATCAAGGGCACCAGCTCTCGGGCCTGTAACATAGGTTCACCGCCAGTGAACTCAACCAGCCGCACCGGCGCCAGCTTCTCGACCTCCGCGACTATCTCATCCGCGGACCGCTTATATCCACCAGCAAACGTATATTCCGAATCGCACCAGCTACAACGTAAGTTACAACCGGCCAGCCGCACAAAGATACAAGGCCGCCCCGCAAAGCTGGACTCTCCCTGCACCGACTTATATATCTCAATTAAATACAAACTAACTCCGCTCATTACGGTAAAACACGACCCGTCGTCTATTATGGCTGATGCAGACGGAATGCGGGTGTCTCATACATCGCGCCGGGTGCCCCATCCTTCCCGCACTTGGGAAGGGTAGGTATGCGTAGCATCCGCACCTACCCCCAACTCGGGACGGCCTAGCTAGGTCAGCTTATTCGTAGTAAGTAGCGCTAGTACTATCAGTCTCATAAACCGTACAGTCTTTGACACTGACTCGACCAGAAGTCATCTCCGACATCTGACGATTAGTCTCATCAAAGAAATACCGCGCCAAATTCTCAGCCGAAGGATTGATCTCCGTAAATGGCTCCAGCTCATTGATCATCTGATGATCAAGCCGATCAATTACCGGGCGCATCACCTGCTTCAATTCCTTGAAGTCAAGCAACAAGCCAGCCTTATCCAGCGTTTCCCCGCGCAGAGTTACCCGCACTTTATAGTTGTGACCATGCGGATTCTCGCACTTACCCTTATAGTTCCGGAGGTAGTGACCCGAAGAAAAACCCGCCTCCACCGTTACCTCGTACATGCCAATCCTAAGAGCAAGCTGTGCCCCGTCCTAACAAAGCGTTAGTTTTCTAAACTAACGCCAACAATCAACCGAGTTACTCTCGACAATCCCGGAAACAGCGCCATGGTCCCGAAACTGCGTGTGCCCCATGTCTCGCCCTGTAGGCATAGGTATTTCCAGTCAGAAATACCAGCCGCGCTAACACGGGGTGCCGGGTGCCCCATTCATCGCGGCACCATAGCGATGAGTGGGACTAACACAAAGCATCGACACAAGCCAAAGTCTACGACTTACTTTCCCCGAGCAGACCCATCCCGAGGCGAATACTTCTCCTGCCCACGCCCAGCCTTGCCAGGAAACTCGATCACCGTTCCGACCCCGCGCCGCGCCTCATTCCGCCGCGCAACCTGCTCAAACATAGCCCGCAACACCGCGAAAAATGACGAAATCAGCGCCCCAACCACAAGGAACAGGCTCGTAGTCTTCCACAGTGATCCGCCCGCAGGCAGCCCCGGCTGATAGGCATCAACCGCGAACGTCATCCCAAATGAAATCGCCGCCAGTATCAGCAGCACCCCAGCCGTAATGTAAAGATAACGAGACATAGTCGAACTACTCTCATGCTACCAGCGGCGGCGCGCACAGCCTCAGATCTTGTCCCCAACCCAATCGCCCGCCGCCTGCCTAATAAAAGAAGGGCAGCCAACTCACCCGCCCCATCAAAGCCAGGCCACAAACCCGCCAACTAAGCCGAAGTGAAAAACCCCTCAACATCCCCAATATCCTGCGTCACCCG
>DASWUZ010000364.1:0-4377 GCA_036401395.1 Acidisarcina sp. | reverse complement strand
CAAAGACCCCGCGCACCAGGTCATTTACCTCCGCGCCGACGAACGCGTCCCCTTCGGCGCTTTCGCTTCGGTGATGGACGCCGTCAAACAGGCTGGCATCACCAACATCAGCATCGTGACTCAGCCTATCGAGAATGGCGGAGCTTCAAGGTAGCGAATGGCCCTCCGCACCCAGCTCGAACCTAGTCAGTCGCCGCTCAAGTCGCCAGCAGCTAGGGCTTTTTTCCTGCACTTCGCCGTCTTCGGAAGCATATTCTTGTGGGCGTTTATCCAGAGCCATCTCCACCATCAGAGCTGGGGATCGAACGAGCCGCAGGGAGCGATTCAGGCGACGCTGGTCAGCCGCGCCCCGGCCCTTCCCCTTCCCGAGGACCATCCACCTTCTCCCAACGTGCTCGCGACCGAAACCCCGAGCCCGGCCCCTGCACCTGAAGCACCTGCGACCAAGGCTGCTGCGCCAGAATCCGACGCCATTCCCATCCCGATCAAGCAGACACCCAAGCCTAAACCGGCGGTGGTCAAGCAGGCCCCCCAACCTCCTCCGCCGAAACCGATCGCGAAGGAGCAACCGAAACAGCAGACCCGAGCTGCGCTTCACCCGCAGCCCATCATCAAGCAGGACAATCGCGCCCAGTATGGTCAGGCCGCGCCACAGATGGCCCGCGCCATGACCGAGCAACGCGGCACTGAGAGCAGGGTCACGACGCCCGGCGGCGACTTCGGTACCCGCTTTGGGTGGTACGTCGACCAGATCAAGCGAAAGGTCCAACCCAACCTTCACCCCCAGGAGATCGATCCCGGCACACCGGCCGGAGCCAAGGCGACGGTCATCTTCGACGTCTCGCGGGCCGGCGTTCCGAGCGGCGTTCGAATCGACATCAGCAGCCGGAGCTCCTCGCTCGACACTGCCTGCATACGAGCCGTGCAGCGGGTTGACACATTCGGTCCCCTCCCCGCAGGCTACAGCCAAAGCTCGCTGCGCGTGTCTTACTACTGCGATAATGATCCTTCAGGGAATTGATATTTTGATAACGCGATTTTCGAAAAATGCCCATCGCTCTGAGTTCCATCTACGCCTCAGCATCCTGCGCACGTTGCTTGTACTGACCCTCTGCGCTCCCGCACTTCACGCACAAGACTGGGTCCACACGGGATCGAATCTAGGCGGGCAAAAGATCCGCCTGGCGGCGGCCGACTTCAAGCCCGCATCCGCCGACCCCCAAACGCCCCCGTTGAAAACGACCTTTGACACCACCTTCTTTGAAGACCTGAAGAACGCGGGCATCTTCGACATGGTTTCGAAGAGCCTTGCTCCCACTGGAACGCCCGGCTCTCCCCAGGAAATCAATCTGGGGCAGTGGGCAGGCCCCCCCTCCAACGCGGAGATGGTTGCGTTTGGGGCCATTGCTGTAAATGGCGAAAAGATTACCGTCGCCGGCTGGCTCTTCGACGCGAAGAACGCGCAGTCCCCTCAAATCCTTGGCAAGCAATACACCGGCTCAGCGACCCAGGACGACACCCGCCAAATAGCCCACAAATTTGCCGACGAAATCATCCTACGCCTCGGCGGAGGCATCAACGGCATCGCCGAAACCAAGATTTTTTTTGTGTCCTCACGTACCGGCACCAAAGAGATTTGGCAGATGGACTACGACGGCCAAGGGGAGCGCCAGATTACCCATCTCGGCGGCATTTCCCTCTCGCCGCGCGTCTCTCCAGATAACTCGCGCATCGCCTTCACCACGCTTGGCAAGGCCGGCTGGAACATCCGACTTTACTCGCTTGAACTGAACCGACTCATCAACTTCGCGGCTACCGGAGGGACAACTCTTTCGCCTGCCTGGTCGAGCAACGGCGAGTCGCTCGCCTTCTCCTCGAGCCGCACCGGCGACCCCGAAATTTACATCTCAGACGCGACCGGCAACGGCGCGCGACGGCTTACCTCTTTTGCCGGGCCTGACGTTTCGCCGACCTGGAATCCGAAGACCAACTCTCAGATCGCCTGGGTCAGCGGCCGCACTCACTTGCCGCAGATTTACATCATGGATACGGACGGCGGGAACATTCAACGCATGACCGACGGAGGCTATGCGACCTCGCCCTCATGGTCCCCGAACGGGCAATTTCTTGCGTTCGCATGGGACCGGAAGTACGGGCCCGGCTCCCCCGGCGGCCAAGACATCTATTTGATGGACATCGCCAGCAAGCGCTGGATTCAGCTTACCCACGAGGCCGGCCGCAACGACTTTCCATTCTGGGCCCCCGACGGCCGCCACATCGTCTTCCAGCGCGAACAGGGCGGCCGCTCAGAGATCTGGTCGATGCTCGCCGATGGCTCTCAGCAGCACCAACTCACCCACGGCGGCAACAACACGATGCCAAACTGGAGCTGGAAATGATCCATGAAAGGTACTTGTAAGGGGCAAGGATTGGTCTATGCGCACTCTAAACGCATCGCATCTATAAAGGTTCATTCCTGGGCTCAATAGTTTTCCGACGATGTGAATTTTTCAACGAAGCTCTCTCCCAAACAGTGTTCTCCAGGAGGAGACAATGACAAAGAACCACCGCAATTCCCCGGTCTCTCGTTCGCTGGTCCGCGCTTTTGTGCCGGTCGTCGCCGTTCTGGCGATTCTTTCGACTGAAGGATGCAAAAAGAAAACCTCGGCGCCTATGCCCCCGTCGGCACCGACCATCACTGGCCCTGCCCCGACCGCCCAGCTCACCGCTAATCCAACCGTTGTAAACCCCGGAGATCAGGTCACCCTAAACTGGCACACTACGGACGCCACCGATGTCACCATTGAGGGAATCGGCGCAGTGCCAACCTCGGGCACGCGGTCGGTAACGCCTGCCGAGTCGACCAGCTACCAACTCACCGCACGAGGCGATGGAGGCACAGCAGACGCCAGTGTTCGCGTCACCGTTACTGCTGCGGCGGCAGGAACCCCGGCCCCGGCCAGCGATATCTCCTCGTCGGACATGTCGATCGATGATTCCGCCTTCCACCAGAATGTGCAGGACATCTTCTACGACTACGACAGCTATGAAGTGAATGCGGAATCGCAGGCCATTATCTCCAAAGATGCCGCCTTTCTTGCGGCTCATCCCAAGCTGAAGATTCTCGTGGGTGGCTACTGCGACGAGCGGGGCTCGACCGAATACAACATCGCGCTGGGAGAAAACCGCGCCAACTCGGCTAAGGTTGCGTTGATCGCGGCGGGCGTCGCTCCAGACCGCGTTCGCACCGTGAGTTACGGTAAGGAGAAGCAGTTCTGCTCAGACCACGCCGAGTCTTGTTGGCAGCAGAACCGGCGCGCCCAGTTTGCTGTCGATCGATAAGTGGCCCTCCCCGGCACTCTTGTCCAGAAAGCTGGGGCATGTCGCTGACTCAAGACGACGAATCCGTTGCTGGCGCCGTGCTCGTCCTCATGAAGTACCGAATTACACTTGAATAGCGGTATGTCCCCCCTTCGAATTGTGAGGACTTTAATCATGCGAAAGACTCCCGCCCACCTTCCCCTCATCGCTGCGATATTGATCGGCAGTCTCGCGCCGCAGGCCCACGCTGTCTCCAAGGAGATCATCCAGCTTCAGACCCAGGTGCAGGAGCTGCAGGACTCTCTCCAACACCTCCAGCAATCGAACGACGAGCGCATGGGCGTCCTCCAACACCTCGTAGAGCAGACCGCCGACAACGTCAACAAAATGTCAGTCGAAATGACGTCTCTAGACCGGGTTATCAAGGCCGAGAACGATGCGACATCGACCAAAGTCGACGGCGTATCCGGTCAAGTGCAAGGGCTCAATGACTCTGTCGATGAACTTAAAAACCGGGTCGCGGCCCTCAACAAGACACTGCAAGAGCTACAGGCGCAGTTGCAGAATATCAACACCCAGCCTGCTCAGCCCGGAACTATGGCCGGCCCTGCGCAAGGCCCGCAAGCGGCTTCGGCACCTCCGGTGAAAGACCTCTACCAGGGCGGAATCCGCGACTATAATTCCGCCAGCTACCAGGTCGCGGCGTCTGAGTTCAGCGACGTCTTGAAGTACTACCCACAGGACGACCTCTCTGGAAATGCGCAGTTCTATCTAGCTGAAATCGCGTATCGGCAGGGCCAATACCCTGACGCGATCAAGGGCTACGACGTGGTCCTCGAACAGTACCCCGGCAACCCCAAGGCCCCGGCTGCCCAGCTGCGCAAGGGTGAAGCGCTCATGGCAACGGGCCAGAAAGACGCTGGTATCCGCGAACTCCGCAGCCTCATCCAGCGCTACCCGCAGACCCCCGAAGCACAACAGGCCCGCAGCCGCCTGAACGCTATCGGCGTGAGAATCACTCCCGGCAAGCCCTCCGCCTATCAGCGCTAGACGGCC
>DASWUZ010000363.1:0-6085 GCA_036401395.1 Acidisarcina sp. | reverse complement strand
TGGCTTTCTGTATGACGCCTTGTATAGACGATCCGGCAAGGGCCGCATTTGGATCTTGGGCCGGCTTGCCGTAACCTCCGCTTCGGGTACCTGATTTCTCCGCTGTTCCTGTCGGGATTTCCAGAGTCATCAGCGTATCTTGAGCTTTAGTCTTTTGATCCTTATTGGATGTTCCCTCACTCTGCTTTGAAGGCTTGTCTGGCGAACAACAAGGTCGTGTCGCTGAGGACGTGACATTTACTGCTAGTGTCGGAGGATTGACCGGAGAAGAATTGAGCTCGAGTGACAGGCTCGTGGGAATGTGAAATTGAGGGGCGCTCAGCTCAAGGTTTACCTTAGGTGGAACGCTGATTATCGCCGATGGGGCTTGCATGATCACAGGTGGAGGCGAAGGCGGACAGGTATTAGTCATTATCGGCGGCTTGTATGTAGACTCATGCTGGGCTGCCAGTGCGACAATATTCCTCTCATGATCGTGCAATAGCTCAAACATCTGGTTCATATACCTTTGGGCATCGATGGTTTTGTCGCCGGAAGCGCGCACGACCATGCCCCCCAAAGCCATCACCAAAATAACGATCAGGACGACGTTCGCCACACCTTGGATGTCCCCTCCGCTCTTGCCAGGCTTGTTCCCCCTCTTTCCAAGAAGTTCCGCCGCTTTCGTTACATCGAACTTCGGAAGCCATTCCGCCACCCGCCGGAATCGCTCGCCGCTCCCGTCGTAAATCGTACTGAAATCCGGATCATCAATCACCGTCCTTAGTAAGATCTCCCGTACCTTGTAGCGCAAACTGCGCCATACGGCACAGTCAATCACCAAGGTTGGAGCGGAGTCCAGCGCATTCTCGCCGAAACGACTGACGACAAGGTCCGAAAACGCGTCATCTGCCGCGAGTTTTCCTACGAGACGATCTACGAATACCGTCCATCCCGGTGTTGCGGACGACTCTACTCCGTGGTCACTTATATTCACTGGGAAAGTCCGATCCATCGCGCGTTGAAGGATCGCGTCAAACCGGACATCCGACAATATTGTGAAAACTCGGTGCCTGGAAATGGGTTTGCTCTCGTCGAACTTCGTGCGCAGGAGACGACCGAAGACCGGATCTATCATGTGCAAGGGCGAACGTAGGAACGTGTAGCAAAGGACTCCGTATCCCGCCGTCAAGATTAAGAACACGATTGTCCACTCTAAGGACGAAATGGGGATTCTAGCTTCGCCCTGCTTCGCGCCAGGTGTCAACACTTTCATGCTGGCGTCTTTCAGGGCTTTTACAAATTCTCCTATTGAGTCAGAAGGAAGTAGTCTCAGCGCAACAGTTAACAGGTAAACGATCGCCGCAATTGCCAGAAGGATCAGGATGCCCGTACCCCACAAAATCCTCGCCTGCCGGACCTGCTGGAGTGAAATTAAGTCCGAAGTCTCTAAATCCTCCAACGTCACCTTTGAAGGATCCTCCCCAGGATTGTGTGCAGTAATCTTCTCCGTTCCAGAAAGTATTTTTTCTTCAGAACGTTTCTGAGTCTGCTGTTCAACAAATGGCTTTGTTGTTAGTTCTCCAACGGCCCTGCGAAAACGTACGCTTTTGAGGAGGAGTGCTTTTAATGACAGAGCCTGATTCTCACTTAGCGCCATTGTTCCCTCCGATCAGAACTCAGGTCCGACATCCCGCTAAAAAGCAGCTGCAGCGCAACTGCTTGTGGTTTATAAGCTGCCAATATAACCGATATTTTGGGGTAGTGGAGCAGAAATAGCCTTGTTCAGCATGCAGGTGGTGGTTGAGTACAACCGGAGCATGGAATTTCCGGTTACGCGGTCGTTGAGGCGAACGGCTGCTTACGAGCGACTGACCATAGGTGATAATCTGCCCAACCACACTTGTCCCTCGAGTACGTAATCTGCTTGCCCCACAACGATATGTCAGCGGGGCATCTAATTCCCTGTGCGTCACACCCTCCATGTCAAATATATTTGACATGGGTCTGGGAGTTATGTAGAGTTCTTTGTGTCAAACATTTTTGACATGGAGGGCGATATGGCGCGTCTTGGTTTTCAGGAGAAGATGCTTTGGAGTCAGCTGGTTGGCATGGTGGTGGTGGTCGCGTTTTATTTGCATTACCTGATGCACTCGGGGCCGGGGCATCACTACCTTCATGCGGTGGTGCTGGCTGTGTTGTTGGTGTTTGGAACCGTGCGGGTGTTTGCGCGTCGAGGTTCCGGCAAAGTTGTGGAAGATGAGCGGGACCGCGCGGTGGCTGCGATCGGCACGCGGTGGAGCAACATGATTCTGTGGGTTGGGCTGGTGCTGATCCTTGTCGTTTACTGGGACCACGGCACGCTGGGCTCGGCGAGTCTGCTGATCGGCCTTCTGTTCCACCTGCTGGTGCTGGCGGGATTGGTGCGGATCGTTCGCGAGCTGGTTGCTTATCGGATGTCAGCATGAAGTCGCGGATCAGCAATACGATCGGCGAGTTGCGGGCGGCGCGGTCGATGACGCAGCAGGAGCTGGCGGACCTTATCCTTGTAACTCGGCAGACGGTGAATGCGATTGAGGGGGATAAGTATTCGCCTTCGCTGGAGGTTGCGTTCCGGATCGCGCATGTGTTTGGGGTTCCGCTGGAGGCGGTGTTTCAGTATGATCCGCGGCGGGCCGGGCGGAAGTAGTTTGGGGGATACGGCTTTTAGATTGTAAGTGCGGATGCTTCGCATTGTCCCACTCATCGCGTAGTGCTGCGATGAATGGGGCACCCGGCAGACGCCGCAGTCGATTTGTGAGCTCAGGTAAGGGCATCGCGCTCTCAACTGATTCTACTTGCCTAAGCGTGCGATTAATCTCATCGGTGCTCGGTCGGTTCAGTCGTTTGTATACTTAGCCCTTCGCAAACGGTGCGAAAGATTGAGCGCTTTGTGGGTTGCAGGTGGTAGAGCGGATGCTTCGCATGAGTCCCACTCATCGCGATGAGGCTGCGATGAATGGGGCACCCGATCTGTGGTGGGCTGGCGGTTTGCTCGTTGCGTAGAATTGGGTGATGGAATTTCCTTTGGTGCGGATGCGGCGGTTGCGGCGGACGGCTGGGTTGCGGGCGCTGGTGCGGGAGACGCAACTGGAGCCTGGGGCATTGGTCTATCCCTTGTTTGTTTGCCCTGGGGAGGGGGTGCGGCGGGAGGTTTCGTCGATGCCCGGGGTGTTTAATCTTTCTGTCGATGAGGCTCTGAAGGAGGCGGAGCGTGCGGCGGCGCTGGGGGTTGGCGGGCTGATGTTGTTTGGTTTGCCGGCGGAGAAGGATGAGTTGGGGAGTGGGGCGTGGGCGGAGGATGGGATCGTGCAGACAGCGCTGCGGGCTTTGAAGGGGGAGCGCGGGCTGGATGGGTTGGTGATGATCGCGGATGTTTGTTTGTGTGAGTACACTTCGCATGGGCATTGTGGGGTGGTGCGGCGTGCTTCGTCAGGGGCTGGGCCTTCGTTGGGGTCAGGGCCGGGGTCTGCCGCGGGGGTTGGGGACGCCGGCGGCGGGTTTGAGATTGAGAATGATGCTAGTTTGGAGTTGCTGGCGCGGACGGCGGTTTCGTTGGCTGCGGCGGGGGGCGATGTGGTTGCTCCTTCGGACATGATGGATGGGCGGGTGGCGGCGATTCGTCGCGAGCTGGACGATGCCGGGTTGGAGCAGACGCCGATTTTGTCTTATGCGGCGAAGTTCGCTTCGGCGTTTTATGGGCCGTTTCGCGAGGCGGCGGGTTCGGCTCCGCAGTTTGGGGACCGGCGGAGTTATCAGATGGATGGGGCGAACTTGCGGGAGGCGCTGCGGGAGATGCAGCTGGACGTGGCCGAGGGCGCGGACATGCTGCTGATGAAGCCCGCGGGGCCATATCTGGATGTGATCGCGGCGGCGCGGGAGCGGTTTGATTTGCCGATTGGGGCGTACCAGGTTTCGGGGGAGTATGCGATGTTGCAGGCGGCTTTTGCGCGGGGGTGGCTGGAGCCGGAGCGGGCGATGATGGAGTCGCTTTTGTCGATTCGGCGGGCTGGGGCTGGGTTTATTGTCAGTTATTTTGCTTTGGATGCTGCTCGGGTTTTGGCGTAGTTGGTTTGTGGGTGTTGGATTTGTTGGTCCCACTCATTGCGAAGGGGGCGATGAAGGCATTTGATTTCGGTGGCTGGCGATAAGGACGTGCTCCCGCGGCTTTACTTGCATCACGTCCCATTGCGCGGGGTTGACGCCCTTGATCAACAGCCAGAGGGTCATGGAGACCATCGCCAGGAACATGGGCAGGATCACGTAGGGCAAGTCGTAGCGTGGCCCAAGGATAACCAGAATGTTTTTGACGATGAAGCTTGCGCCCCCAAGCATGAGGATGGCGCCAAGGGCACGGGGCAGGTAGCGGGAACGCAGAATGAGGTAGCCGCGGAGCACGGCGGCGGTGCCATAGAAGGCCGCGAAGATGCCGAAGCCGTATCCGTAGATGGTGAGGCAGAGATAGGTGAGGGTCGCTTTGGCCTCGGGCGAGATTACGCGGGCGACATCGGCATCGATCGCAGGGAGTGCGGCGGCAAAGTAAAGCATCTCCCCCGCGGCAAAGATCGAAGTCCCCATCAGCCCGAAACATGCCGCGAGAAGCGCCAGGGTACGGCTGACGGGACGAAGCAGCGCATAGAGCAGCACGTTGAGCGCAACGTCGCAGGTGGCTTCGATGAGGTACGAGCCGAAGCTGGCGCGAAAGATACCCACGGAGGTGGCCACCTTGTGCGAAGTCGCAGCCAGGTCGTTGGCGATGAGCAGCATATTGGGCACGTAGGACTCGCCGTATCCGCCGGCGAAGATCGTGATGACGTACAGGGCCCCGATCCACCGCGCGTACTGCTGTGCTGTGCGTGAGTCCATCGCGTTCCTCGTAATGTCAGATTGTACGTGCGCCGGTCGCGGGCCGTTCCCAGGAAAGGCTGATTTTTAGCGACTGCTTATCATTTGCGCCTGATCCTGACTCGACCTATGGGACGAGGTAGATATAGGTCGCCGCTTCGTAGCTAGTTTATGTATAACTGCGTTCATATCAATGTTTCCTTTGTGAGTTATGGAGGGAGTTATGGGAGTTGTTAGTCTGGCGGGGAAGCTGGCGGGGTTTTCGGAGTATTGGTCGCCTAAGATTGTGGCGCGGTATAACGGGAACGATGTGATGGTAGTCAAGTTGAAGGGTGAGTTTGTCTGGCATTCGCATGCGGAGACGGATGATTTCTTTCTGGTGTTGAAGGGGCGGCTTAGGATTGAGGTGCGTGAGGGGAACGTCCGGAAAGATGTTGAGTTAGGGCCGGGAGAGCTTTATGTTGTGCCTCGCGGGGTGGAGCATCGGCCAGTGGCGGAGGAGGAGGTCCATTTATTGTTGATCGAGCCGGTGGGGACTCCTAATACCGGGGATGTTAGTACGGCGGCTTTTAAGGAGATGGTTTAGGGGGTTGGTCGGAAGTCTTGTCTCCGGAGGGCGAGGGCTCAGCGGAGGAGCGAGAGGGCTTCGCGGAGTTGGGGGGATCGCGAGCGGTGTCTCTCGTCCCACTCATCGCAAACGGCGCGATGAATGGGGCACCCCAGTTTTAGTTTGATCAAGAAGTCATGTCGAGGGGCGGTGCCGGTAAGACGCCAAAATTGCTTGCGATAATTGACCGATGCGTTTAGAGGATTATGCGCCTCGGCCTGCGCACATTAAATGGCTGCTTGACTCTGACCCGGCGATTCGCTGGCAGGTGATGCGGGACCTTACAGATGCAGATCCCGACGTGACTGTGGCGGAGCGGCGGCGGGTCGCGAGCGAAGGATGGGGAGCGCAACTGCTCGCCGCGCAATCTGCCGCGGGCCACTGGGGTGCGGGTCCTCGGGGGTGGAGAGAGGATTTGCCCCGCGACGATAGAGGGTTGCTCATCACCCTCTACAGCCTGGTAGTGTTGAAGGACCTTGGTCTAGACCCCAACAGCAAACAGGCCCGCAAAATGATTGATCGCGTCGACAAGCGCTTGGTGTTCAAGTTGCTGGGCAACCGGCCTTTTCTTGACGGGGAGACGGAGCCCTGCATCAATGGCAGGATTCTTGGCGT
>DASWUZ010000362.1:0-5738 GCA_036401395.1 Acidisarcina sp. | reverse complement strand
CCGGAAAGCGAGGCGGCGTTCCGGTCCAGCGCAAGATAACTCAGACCCACTTCGTTGAGGAATTCAAGGCGCTCGACGATCTCGCGGCGGAGACGCTCGGCGATGAGGGCTTCGCGGTCGGTGAAGACGATTTCGCGAGCGCGATCGAGGGCGCGGCGGAGTGGCAGGGCAGTGAAATCCGAAATAGACAGGTTGCCGACTTTGACCGCCAGCGACTCGGGACGCAGGCGGCGGCCCTTGCAGGCAGGGCAGATGGAGGCGGACATGAAATTCATCATGTAGTCGCGATAGCCTTCGGACTTCGAATCGCCGAGTGAATCGCGCAGGTAGGCGAGGATTCCGTGGAAGCCGGTACGCGGCGCCTCTGATTTATCGGGGCCGTAGAACAAGATGTGCTGCTGATTTTCGGGCAGGCTTTCAAAAGGTTTGGAGAGATCAATCTTGTAACGCTGCGCCGCGAGATGGACGAGCTTGATTAAATATTGCGACGCGGAGCCGGGCCCGAGCGCTCCGTCGAGAAGGGGCTTGGACCAGTCGGTGATTACCTTAGCGGGGTCGAAGTCGTAGATGCTGCCGAGGCCGTGACATTCGGGACATGCGCCGTAGGTGCTGTTGAAGGAGAAGCTGCGCGGCTCGAGCTTGGGTACATCGAGACCGCAGTCAGGGCAGGCCATCGACGAGGAATAGAGCTGTTCTTGACCAGTAGAACTGCCGCCGCCTGAAATGCCGATGACGACGAGGCCGTTAGCCATCTGGAGCGAGAGCGCGACGGCGTCGGCCAGGCGCTTGGCGACTTTGGGGTCGGGCTTCAAGACGACCCGGTCGATGACGGCTTCGATGGTGTGGTTCTTGCGCTTTTCCAGGGCGATGGGGTCGGCGAGGTCGCGCAGTTCGCCATCGATGCGGGCGCGAAAGCCCTGCTGGTCGAGTTCGTCGAGCAGATCTTTGAATTCACCTTTGCGGCCGCGCACTACAGGCGCATAGACGGTGACTCTCTCGCCCGAGGCCAGAGACAGGATGCGCTCGACGATCTGCTCCGGTGTCTGTCGCGAGATGGGGTGGCCGCAGCCCGGGCAATGAGGCACACCAATTGAGGCGTAGAGCAGGCGCAGGTAATCGTAGATTTCGGTGATGGTGCCTACGGTGGAGCGCGGGCTGCGGCTGGTAGTTTTCTGCTCGATCGAGATGGCCGGGCTGAGGCCTTCGATGGAGTCGACGTCGGGGCGTTCAATCTGATCGAGAAACTGGCGCGCGTATGCGGAGAGAGTCTCTACATAGCGTCGCTGGCCCTCGGCGTAGATTGTGTCAAACGCGAGCGAAGACTTACCGGAGCCAGAGAGGCCAGTGACGACGGTAAGAGTATTGCGCGGAATCGAAACGTCGATGTCCTGCAGGTTGTGTTGGCGCGCACCGCGCACGGTGATGTGGGTGATCGCCATTTAGATTTTCTTAGGGTATTTGTTACAGCGCTGTTACTCACACTAGTGTGAAGGAGCAGGGCAGAGGATCGAAGGGAACAAGGGAATGGGCAAAGTACGCTACATGTATCTTATTCGTCAATAGAAATAAGGGTCAACGAAACCTATTGTCTGAGACAATGCATCGTAGTTAGTACGCGTTTATTGTTCAGCGGATTGAAATCTGCGCTCAACAACATAGTGACCCATCGTAATTGTCGAGGACCAAGATGCAGGATTTTGTGAATTTGCTGATGTTGATATGCGCAGCAGTTGCCGCTCTTGGCGTCGGAGTAGTGATGGCCTATTTGGTTTGTAAGATGGGCTTCGCCGCGCTAAAGGCCCAGACGCGCCCCGCTCCTGCGGTGGTTGCGGCGAAAGTGCAGACTGTCCGCGCTCTGTAACTCTGCGCATTCAAATTTGCTTCCATTTCGATTTCTGCCCGTTCCATCGCTCTTCGAACGATCCGGTAGTCTATTCCCCCTTCATGCAATTCCGTCATCCTGAGCGCAGCGAAGGATCTGCTGTACGACCAACAGCTACAGGGAAAAGAGCCTGCACTAACAACGACTGACGATATGCAGGTCGAACCGTTGAGCGCGCGGGATCGCTTCCTGCGGATGACGGGTTTAGCTTTAGAGGGTCACCGCAAGTCCTTCACTGCGCTCAGGATGAGCGGACTCCGTGAAGTGCAGCATGACCGGACTCGATAAAAGAGGCACAAGAGGACGCGGGGCCGCTTAGAAGAGTGATGGGCCCGATTACTGCTGGGGTGTTTGCGGCGGCTGCGGTGGATTGTCTTGCTGCTGCGGATGCATTTGACGTAGTTCATCCAGCATCTGTTGAGTCGTACGGTTAGCTCCGGGACCTTGCCCCGCCGGGATCTGCGGGGGCATGAAAGACCGTCCGGGTTCCTGGACTTCTGGCTGCATCTGATCGTCCTGGACCACCACTTCTTCCTGCTCCATTTCGGCGGGGGGTGCTGAAGCAGGCTGTGCTTCGCCCTGGGCTTGAGCAGCCTGAGTGGTCAGGATCAGCTGGCGCGGAACTCCGCGGCTGGACTCGCCAACCATCATGAAGTTGTATCCCAGTCCATTGATCAGTGCGGTGAGCACGTCATGAGGGTCGCCGGGGCCGAAGCTGCCATAAATCCGTTCGTCATGGGCAAGGCCTTCTACTTTTAATCCCGTGGAGGCTGAGAGGTCCCGAAAAATCTGGGCAAGGCTGGAGTTATCAGCGCGGATGGTCAGAGTGTGGGGCGCAAGGTCGATCACTGCCCGATGTGCGGCAGCGCTGCCAATCGGCGTCGAGGCTGCCGGCGTCCCCGCGGTGGCAGAGGGCCTAACCGCGGGCTGGTTGGTGGAGCTTCTCTCGGGCACGCCCGTCCCTGCCGCCGGCCTCAGAGCCGGTCCCGGGATTGTTCCTTGCCGCGCGACGCCCGACCGCGAAGCCCGGTCCCTCGCCGTGTTGATGGCAAGCAATCTACGGGCTTGGCCTGCGAGGGCGCTTTGGGGGTAAGAATCCAGGAAGCTCTGTAACGCCGCCGCCTGTTCGGCGGGAGAACCCTGACTTAATGCGCTCGAAAAGGCCTGGTATTCGGCAGGGGAAGGTGTGCTGTTGGCGGTCACTGGCTGCTGTGGCCGCGCCTCCTGACTCTGGAGCTGTCCTACCTCAACCTGGCCTCTGGCTCCGGGCGCATTTGCCGCAACCAATAGAATAAGACCCAAACCTATATTCATAGCGCGCAAGCAGCCCCGGAGTCTATTCATATGTGGTCTCGTCATAAGACTGGTCCGGATCGCTGCATGTCGGCATGGCCCGTCTCGTTTCACTAAGGACGGCTCCACAGGATTCCGCTCTGTACTAGACTATCAGTGGCACCCGATCGCTCCCGGACACTGTGAGCACCCGGAGCAACGTCGCACAAACAATGTTCCAATTTCGATCGCGGCGCCGGCGTAAAGTTGCCCAGCCAGGCGAACGGTCCTTAACTGATAAGTTGGACTGAGTAACATGTTAGAGGTCAATCAGGCTTGAGAGCTCAGCAATCTTTGAAAAACTGCACGCGTTCGCGCTTGCATCGCTGTTTATGGGCAAGAGTGGCGCCCGCGCTCTTCATAGCAGCGGGCCTGGTCTGCGCCATCACTCCGCCTCTCGCGGTCGCGGTCACCTGTACATCGCAGTCGGAGTTGAGTGCCGCCGAACGCGCTTCGCTCACCGCTGCCGCGAGGCATTTCGGTAGCCTGATTGATGCCGGTAACGCCTCCGCAGTCAAAATGGAGACCATTCCCGCAGTGGCCGAGCAGTTTTCCGGCATTTCGGCGCAGATTGCTACCTTGGCGCCAATCACCAGCGCAGCCACGCTTACGGTGGTTGGCCTCTACGACCTCGATGCGACTGACTTGACATCTGCGCAGGACCAGACGCAGTTTTTCTGTGGTGGCGCGAACTCGCCCGAAGTCGTTTTTTCCATTCCCCAGATCCCTCCCGGACACTACGCTGTCGCGATGCTGCATGCCACCGCCGTGGCCAAACCCCAGCAAATGACCTTTGTGCTTGCACAAGCGCCTCAAGCAGGGATTGCCCCGGCGTCCGCCGCTGGCGCGGCTACGAATACAGGGCCCACTGGCCCGTGGATGCTCGCCGGCTTGTACGTGAGGCCCATGACCGCCGCAGGGCACGATGGCCTCTGGTACTGGAACAAGGCCCGCGCCTACGCCCAGTCCAAACAGAATTGGAATGCGTACTTCTATCTTCAGACTGCGGAGTCGTTGCTGGTTCCGGTTGACTTCGTCGGCAGCCCAAACCTTGACAAGTTGATCAAGGAACAAAATGCCGTCGCGCCTGAAGCGCTGCCCGGAGAAAAGCCGATGAACTTGTCGGCCAACGGTCACTCCTATTCGATCACCGCGATGCATACAGATGGATCGCTGGGCGCCCTCGATCTCGTCATCGCATATCAGGCTGCGGACAACTCCGATCCAGTGGCCACACGCACTCGCAACGTGGAAGTAATGCACGCCATGTTGACCCAGCATCCCGAGCTGCGAGAGGGCTTTCATGGCCTTTGGGTTTATTCAAATGTAGCGAACCAGCGTACTTTCGCCAACGAATTGCCCATGGCGCAGATTCCCTGACCAGGCCTGGAAAATTTACATTTTGTATTCCAGGCGCGGCTTGATGCTGTTGAACTCTCGGCAATTTTGCAGTCCTGGCAAGAAAAGGTCTATTACCGATGGCCAATCTGATGGAAAAAACGTTGACTCAGGCGATTGCTGAGCGCCGCGCTACGCCGAGCTTCGACGGTGTGCCAATCCCTGATGCGGATTTGAAGAAGATACTCGATGCGGGGCTGCGCGCGCCCAGCGGGTACAACTTGCAGCCCTGGCGATTTGTGGTGGTGCGGAACCCCGATCAACGCCGCAAGCTGAGGGCCGCGAGCTACAACCAGCCCAAGGTCGAAGAGGCATCTGTGGTCATTGTTGCGTGCGGCGACGCAAACGGCTGGCGGAGCGGCGACCTCGATGAAATGCTTCACCTCGGACGCGAAGGGGGAATGCCGGAGAACTACGCCGAGCAGGCCCAATCGATGATCCCGGACTATCTCAGTAACTATCCCAACATGGAGATGTGGCTGAACCGGCATGTGATGATCGCCTTCACCAGCATGATGTTGATGGCTGAGGTCCTTGGTTACGATACTGCGCCGATGGAGGGATTTGAAGAGCAAAAGGTGCGGGAGGCGTTGCGGCTTCCCCTCAGCTACTGCGTCGTCGCCTTGTTAGCCTTGGGTCATCAGCAGGGACCGGACAAATTTGATGGCGGGCGCTTTCCCATGGGGCGCACGGTGTTTGCGGAGGAGTATGGGAAGCCGATCCGGCTTTAGGCACATAGCTTGCCGGTTGATTTAACTACTGATATCCCGTACCCTTATTATGTTCGACTTTGAATGGAACGATTCCAAAGCCGCGACAAACCTAAGGAACCACGGCGTGAGCTTGGATTTGGCCAAGTCTGTTTTCCAAGACATGGGTGCTGTCGAGTGGTTCGACGACCGGAGGGACTATGGAGAGGAACGTTTCGTAATCATTGGCATTGCGACGAACGCTACATTATTGGTCGTCTCATACACGGAGCGGGCTGAAAACATTCGGATTATCCTGCGAGAAGAACGACACCTTATGAAGAAGACGAATATTTCCGCGAAAATCAGTGAAGATGTAACAGCGTTGAGCTCCGAAGCAATCGAGCGCGCCGCGCGTCTAGATCCAGATGCTCTGC
>DASWUZ010000361.1:0-12390 GCA_036401395.1 Acidisarcina sp. | reverse complement strand
CCGCCGGTGACGGGATCGATCATCATCTCAGCGTTGCCGTGATCGGCGGTGATGAGCATCGATCCGCCGACGCGTTTGATTGTCTGATAAATGCGGCCCAGTTGCGCGTCGATGGTTTCGACGGCGCGGATCGTCGGCTCTAGCTGGCCGGAGTGGCCGACCATGTCGGCGTTAGCGAAGTTGACGACGATCAGGTCAAAGGCGGTATCTTCGACAGCCTTGATGACGCCGTCTGCGATACCGGCGGCGCTCATCTCGGGCGCGAGGTCGTAGGTCGCAACCTTTTGCGAGGCGATCAGGAGGCGGTCTTCGCCGGGGAAGGGCTTCTCGATGCCGCCGTTAAAGAAGTAAGTCACGTGCGCGTATTTTTCGGTCTCGGCGATACGCAGGTTGCGTAGGTCGGTCTGCGCCAGCATGTTCGCCAGCAGGTTGTCCATCGATTCGGGCAGGCTGATCATCGGCAAAGAATATTGCGGGTCGTATTGCGTCATGCAAACGTAATGCAAGTCTTTGGGGGTGATGCTGCGCGGAATTGTATTGTCGAGGTCTTCGGAGCCGGGGAGATTTCTTCCCTGGTCCTTATTGAGGCCGCTGTATCGTGCGAGCACCCGCGTAATTTGGCGGGCGCGGTCGGCGCGGTAGTTGAAGTTGATGCAGACGTCGCCGTCTTCGATGGTGCCGTTTGCTTTGCCCTGGGCGTCGGTGACGATGTAAGGAATGGTGAATTCGTCGGTGATGCCGTTGTGGTAGAGCTCTTTCAAACGCAGTATCGGGTCGGCGTAAGCGCCGCCCTCGGCCTTGCCCGTTACCATGGCATCGAAGGCCTTCAGCTCGCGTTCCCAGCGGCGATCGCGGTCCATCGCGTAGTAGCGGCCGGAGATGCTGGCTATCTTGCCAACACCGAATTCGCGCATCTTTTGTTCAAGTGCAGCGAGGTAGTCTGCGCCGCCATTCGGTGCGGTGTCTCGTCCATCCATGAAGGCATGCACGAACACGCGGTCGAGCCCCTGCTGCTTCGCGGCTTTGAGCAGGGCGTAGACGTGCCGCTGGTGGGAGTGGACGCCGCCGTCGGAAAGTAGCCCGAGCAGGTGAAGTTTCTTCTTGCCTTCGAGGGCACGCTTCATCGCGCCGATGATTACGGGGTGGGCGAAGAATTCACCGCTGGCGATCATGGCGTCGATGCGGGTGATGTCCATCTGGACTACGCGGCCTGCGCCGATGTTCAGGTGACCCACTTCACTGTTGCCCATCTGCCCGTCTGGCAGGCCTACGAAGTGGTCCGAGGCGTGGATGAGGGTATTAGGAAACTCCGCGAGGAGCTTGTCGTAGGTCGGCTTGCGCGCGAGCGCGATGGCATTGGCGGTGGGGTCGGCGCGGTAACCCCATCCGTCGAGGATCGTGAGGACCAGCGGTCTCTTGTGGATCGACAAGCTTTGCTCCAGGAAAGATCGCAATCACTGTTACGAATTCGAAGGGTTCCGGATAAATAAATCAAACGCTGTTACAGATACCCGATCCAAGCGTATCCAGGGCCGTCATCGTGGCGGCAGCTTGCGAATTTCCAAGAGCGTCTTCTGCTCCTCTTTCGGCAACGCCGAGAAAGGCACGAATGCGGCAAAATCCTGCGCCGTTAGCTCTCTTACCTCGCCGCTGGCATCGGTCAATGCCTTTTGTTTTGCCATATAGCATTACTCCCGTTTTAGTAGATTCATAAGGACCTAATACAGATGATTCAATTCACGTCGCTCTGCAACCAAGTATGAAAAGTTCCAAATATGATGTCCATTGGCTGCCTCTCTACCGTTTGGCGCATGGTAATTAGTTCCTCAGGGTAATCCGTCTCTTTCATTCTAGAATCGAGCAACTGTATTCCATCCACTTCGAGCAGAATACAATCCAGTTCAATCGCTGTCTGTGTGACACGCTCGACGAAGCCCTCTTCAGAGCGGGCCCAAGCCACTATGTTGACGTAGGCTCCTTTGCCTTTATCTCCAAATCTTCTGAATTCTTTACACCTTGGGTCGGCAACCAGGCATGCTAATCCCGTCCAAAGTTGGTCCATATATTTGCATACATCGAATCGTAGAGATTCGCTTGGCCATTGTTAGTGGAACCCATGTCTCAGATGCGAGACATGGGGCACCCGAAGTTACTTGCCCGGCCTTGATCAGGCGCAGTTGATGGACTCGATTCCCATAAATTCGGCGGCCTGGCCTAGTTCTTCTTCGATTCTGAGTAGCTGGTTGTATTTCGCGATGCGGTCGGTGCGCGATGCTGAGCCGGTCTTGATCTGGCCTGCGCCTGTTGCCACGGCGAGGTCGGCGATGAACGTGTCTTCTGTCTCCCCGCTGCGATGCGAAATGATTGAGGTGTAACCGTAGCGGCGTCCGAGTTCGATGGCTTCGAGGGTCTCGCTGACGGTGCCGATTTGATTGACCTTAATGAGAATCGAATTGGCCACGCCCTCGTCAATGCCGCGCTGGAGGCGTTCGGTATTGGTGACGAAGAGGTCATCGCCGACGAGTTGGACTTTATCGCCGATGAGGTCGGTGAGGAACTTCCAGCCCGCCCAGTCGTCCTCAGCCAGTCCGTCTTCTAGGGAGACAATGGGGTACTGCTTGACCCAGCTCTCCCAGAAGCGGGACATCTCCTCACTCGTCAGTTCGCGTTTGTCGCTCTTTTTGAAGATGTATTTGCCCGTGTCTTTGTCGTAGAACTCGCTCGACGCGGGGTCTAGGGCGATGGAGATTTCTTCGCCGGGTTTGTAGCCTGCGAGGGTGATCGCTTCGAGGATCAGCTCGATGGCTTCCGCGTTCGATTTGAGCGAAGGGGCGAACCCGCCCTCGTCGCCTACGGCTGTGTTGTAGCCTTTTTTCTTCAGCACGCCCTTGAGAGTATGAAAGACTTCGGTGCCCCAGCGCAGCGCGTCGGAGAAGTTTTCAGCACCGACCGGCATGACCATGAATTCCTGAAAGTCGACGTTGCTGTCGGCATGGGAGCCGCCGTTGAGGATGTTCATCATCGGGGTGGGCAGCAGCGATGCATTTACCCCGCCGAGATAACGGTAGAGCGGGATGCGCAGCGAATTGGCCGAGGCCCGTGCGGCAGCCATCGAGACCGCGAGAATGGCATTTGCTCCGAGGCGACCTTTGTTCTCTGTGCCGTCGAGTGCAATCATGGTGGCGTCGAGGAGTCGCTGATTGGTGGCGTCCATGCCGTGCAACTCGGGCGCTATGACGCTCTCAACATTTTCGACGGCCTGCAGCACGCCCTTGCCGAGGTAGTGCTTTTTGTCGTTGTCGCGCAGCTCTACGGCCTCGTGTTCACCGGTTGAGGCGCCGCTTGGGACCGCGGCACGGCCGGTCGCGCCGCCTGCAAGAACTACGTCGGCTTCGACGGTCGGGTTTCCTCGCGAATCAAGAATTTCGCGCGCATGAATTGCAGCAATTTCCGTCATATCACTCCTCGAAATCTGGTGTCGTAAGCGAGCATCTAGTTGCGGGCGCCGGTCCACCGGGATAGCTTCTCCGCCCAGGCCCCCGATTGTTTCAATGAAACTTCCCATGCCGGAGCACTCTTCCCAGCCGTGTCTTTTACATGTTTGCGATCCGCTAGATTCTAACAAAGCCTCAGTGGATCGCTCGTATCTCGTGTGGTGAGTCGGAAGCTTGTTGAACGAATTGGTCATCCTGACCACGAGCGAAGGGGGAGGGACCTGCGGTGAGTCGCTGCTTGAGGAAAACGGCAGATCCTTCGCTACCGCTCAGGATGACCGGGCTATTTAGCGGATGGGTGACGGGGCATTTGGCTCTAATCGACGAGACAGAGCGGGGCTGGACGGGTAAGGGCCGGGCGTCATCCTAAGTTACTGAGAAGGTTCTCAGGGCTGGTGGAGTTACGTGACCCGATGGCCCGCCGCCCGTCAGTAGACTAGGCTTTTAGTAGCAGCGTGCTAAGGATCGAAAGAGTTTGGCCAGTAGCTTGGGCCAACCAGATAGACGAATGCGCAAACGATTTTTTAGAAATTCGGAATGTGGGGTAACACGATGAACAATAAATGGAACGCAGCAATTCTTTGCTCCGCCCTGAGCGTCACCATTAGCGGTACGGTTTCGCAGGTATTTGCGCAGAGCGCCGATTCCGAGGCTAAACCGAGCCCCTACGTGGGCGTCTCGCAGCCCCCGCCCGACGACACTATCGTCAGCTCCCCCGACGCTCCGCCTCCAGTCGTGCGTCCCGTTGCACCCGCGGCTTCGACTGCGCCCGACCCAAGCTACAGCCAGCCCAGTTCGCCCCAGAGCACTCCAGTGCTCATTCATAGGCCGCGTAACCCCGACGCAGGCATCGTCACCGTTCCCGTCGACGCAACTCAGGCCAGCCAGGCTAGCTATGCGGGGAGCACGCACAGTCGCTCCCTCAATCCTGATTCCGATATCGTCACCTTTGTACCCACGCGCCCCGGCGAGCTGCCGGCCGGCACGAACATCCACGTTCGGCTCTCGGAGCAACTTTCCTCCACCGAGACGCGAGCGGGCTCTGCCTTCAAAGGTCAGGTCGCGAAAGACGTTATGCTCAGCGGCCGCGTCGTCATCCCCCAGGGCTCTGAGCTCCGCGGACGCGTCGAGAGCGTTCGCGAAGGCCATCGCTTCGCCAACCACGCCACCATCCGTCTCCGCCCCGACGCCGTCATCCTGCCCGACGGATCGCAGTACTCCCTGCACGCAGCGGTTGTCGGCGCGCACAACCGCAACACCAAAGTAGACGGCGAAGGCGGCATCACTACCAAATCTCACTTGAAGAAAGACACCGTTGAAGAGGGCCTAGGGGCCGGCACCGGCGCAATCGCCGGAGCAGCCATGGGCGGGCCTCCGGGAGCACTCATTGGAACGCTCGTCGGAGTAGGCGTAGTCACCACCCACCTTATAGTGCAGCATCCTCAACCGGTAGATATGCCGGCGAACAGCACCGTAGTGTTCAGCCTCACTGAGCCGCTGGCCCTCACGCCGATCCTCGAATAGCAATTCGGAATAGGAAATTCGAACAGCACCCGGCCTCGTTCCTGGGCCACGCTCAAGACGTGACAAGTGTCATCCTCCTCCGGTGACAATGACCACTGGGACGCCGTCCAACCCTCCCTCATGCTGGTACCACGCTACCGATGCGGGAGGGAACAATGACGGAACTGAACTCGGCAGTCACCCAACACAGCCAGACCCCAGCAATCCAAACACCAGCCACCCAGACGCCGACCGGCCCTTCCACACAGCAGTCGCAATCTGCACAACTGGTCAACCGCTGCAAAAACGGGGACGCCTCCGCTTGGGCGGAGTTGGTGCAGTCCTACCACGGTCTCGTCTATAGCCTCTGCTACAGCTTTACCCGCGTCGCTGCCGATGCCGAAGACCTCACCCAGGACGTTTTCATAAAAATCTACAGCAACCTCTGCAGCTACGACGCTCAGCGAGGCGACCTCGGCGGCTGGATCACCGCCGTCACTCGCAATCAGCTCGTCGACTATTTCCGCCGCACGCGGCTGCAGCGCGCCACCGACTCGCTCGACGCGGGATGGGAAGAACCGGGCGCATTGCCACCAGCGCATCGGCTCCCCGACAACCGGGCCAATGCCCACGACCATGTAGCGGCAGGCGAAGTTCGCACCATCCTCCGCCGTGCGATCTCGCGCCTTTCCCCGGAGATGAGGGAGGCTGTCACTCTCCGGTACTTCCGTGGCATGGAGTACAAGACCATCGCGACCTCCCTTAAAATTCCAGAGGGCACGGTAAAGTCTCGGATCAATCGCGGCCACACGGAGCTGGCGCGGGCGCTCGGGTCTTCTCACTCCGCACTCGGTTTCGTCTAGGAATCCACTAGTCCGCTTCTGCTAGGCTTTGGCTGGGCCCAATCTCGCCCGATGCCATGCCTGGAGTGGGAAGCAGATGGGGTTCAGGGACTTCTTAGGTAACGAGCCCGCCGTCAGGCACCTGAGAGAATCGATCACCGCTGGCCGCTTCCCGCAGTCGCTCATCCTTTCAGGGCCGCGCGGTGCGGGCAAGTACACTCTGGCCATCATGCTCGCGCAGGCGGTCAACTGCCTCGACCCGCAAACGACGGATGGCCTGCCTGACTACTGCGGCGTCTGCCGGAACTGCACTCGCATCGCGGATGCTTCGGCCCTTGATCTTCGCGTTGCCGAGGCGGTCGCCGCCCGCGAAGAACTCCGCGACACCGACAAAAAAGAAACCCGCATCCTGATCCAGACACATCCTGACGTCCTGGTAATACCGCCCGATCCGCCGCAGCTGCTCATCAAGCTGGGACAAGTCCGGCGCGTCATCCGCGACATTTACCGGCGACCTGCGGAAGCGACCCGCGCGGTCTACATCTTCACCAGCGCTTCGTTCATGAAGGAGGCGGCCAATTCCCTGCTCAAGGTGCTCGAAGAGCCGCCTGAGTTTGCCAGCATCTTCATCCTCGCTGAGAACCCCGGCGAACTCTTGCCGACCATCCGTTCCCGCGCCGGGCTGGTTAGACTGGGCGCACTCCCGCTCAACATGATCGAGACAGTCCTGGCGGATCGACGCCCTGACTGGAAGCCCGCGCAGCGCGCGCTTGTGGCCCGCCTGGCGGAGGGCGCTGCCGGCCGCGCTCTCTCCCTCGACCTCGAGGCCTACCTCGCCGGGCGCCAGGATGCTCTCATCATCCTCAGAAATGCAGTCCGCGAGCCAGACCATTCCACGTTGTTTCGGATGACAGAAACATACCGTGCCGGGGCCGAGGGGCAAGAGAAGACCACAGCCCTCATCCGTGCTCTTACCGGATTACTCGAAGATCTCTTGCTTCTGCAGTCGGGCGCCCCCGGCCTCGTCCGCAATATAGATATTGCAGCTGAGCTGGCGCGGCTAGCCGAGTCTGTGAGCTTCGCCTGGATTGAGGCCGCCGCTCGCGGAATCGGCGAAGTCCAAACCGGACTGCGTCGCAACTTGCTGCGGTCCTTGTCGCTCGATGCATTCGCTGCGGGCCTCGCCCGTCCATGACCCCAGCCTATGTCGGGTGGCGACGACTTTTAGAAGAGCCTCCGATTACTCTCGTTACAAATTCGGGATAGCGAAGACGCCTCGGCTCGGCTAGTATCTTCCAAAGCCCAGTATTCCAACTAGACCTCTACTCCAGCCACCCTGACGGGACGGGCCACTCCCTGCCCGTTAATTTCAAAAACCCTAACCATGCGCAAAGCATCCAATTCCGAAGTTTTCCTTACTTATGCGTAATCGCTTGCTTATACCTCTGCCTGGTGCAGTTAAGGAACATGCGTTAGATATCCAGAAATCAGATAAAGCCGCAGCACGCCCGATGAACTCGCCGCAGTTTGTTAGACCCTTTGCTGCAGCACCCGCTCCGACGACCATCGAAAATGGCAATTCGCTCGGCCCACGGAAGCTGGTGCGGCCCAAGTTGCCACCTCGCCCCCTGGGCTCTCGCTACGCGGGCCCGCGCCCTGAGCAGCCCATCCTCGCTCATCACGCTGCGCTTAGCGCCACTGCCGCTCTCACCCAGGAGAGTTCGCACGCCGAGGCGTTCTACTTCCAGAAACAAGTCCAGATGCAGACCCCGCTAGTCTTCGTGCTGGAGGACGGCGAACACATAGAGGGCGTCATCGAGTGGTACGACCGCAACGTCATCAAAGTAAAAAACAGCGGGCGTGTCCTGATCTATAAATCGAGCATCAAGTATTTATATAAAGCCGGTGAAAACCACCCTTAGGTTTTCGACATCAGCGAGACCCTGCTCACCACGCGCCGGCACCCGCTGCCGCGACAAAAAGTAGACCCATGGCCTTTCCCAAATTCGGTTCCCTGACAAAGCCCTATGGAGTGCCCGGCGGCCAGCTTGCGACCCGGGTATACAAGTCTGCGATGGCCGACGATGCCTTCGGGCGCGCGGCTCAGCTCGCATACTATTTCTTTTTCGCCATGTTCCCCGGCCTCATGTTTATATCGGCAATCCTGGGCTTCCTTGCCCGGCCTGGATCTAACCTGGCCGGTTCGATGATGGACTACCTCGGCCGTGTCCTGCCTCAGAGCGCGTCCCAACTCGTGGGCGCGACTCTGACTCAGACGGTCCACGCCAGCAGTGCGGGAAAACTCAGTATTGGCATCCTGCTCGCACTCTGGTCTGCGACCTGCGGCATGACAGGCGCGCAGGATGGATTGAACTCCGTCTATAAGGTTGAGGAAGGCCGCCCTATATGGAAATCGCGGGCCATTGCGCTGGCACTCACTGTGCTCGTCTCGCTGTTGAGCATGGCTGCTCTGACCGTGCTCTTCTATGGCAGCCAACTGGCCGAGCTGATCAACGCCCACTTCTTCGCCGCGCGCGCTTTGCTCCTCGCGATGAAGGTCGGAATGTGGCTGCTCGCGCTCTTCCTGCTCTCGCTTGTCTTCGCGGTCACCTACTACTGGGCCCCCGATGTGAAGCAGGCCACCTGGCACTGGATCACTCCCGGGGCAGCCGTCGGCGTCCTCGGCTGGATCGCGGGCTCGATTGGGCTCAAGGTATACCTGCATTTTTTCAACAGTTATTCGGTAATGTACGGATCGCTCGGCGCTGTAATCATCCTGCTGACGTGGTTCTACCTGACAGGCTTGGTCCTGCTCATGGGAGCAGAGATCAACGCCGTGCTTGAGGCCGTTGCGGCCGAACAAGGCCACCCGGACGCCAAGCGGCAGGGCGAAAAAGTGCCCCAGGCTGAACACGCTGTTTCATAAAACACAACTGCTAACCTTGCAGGATGTCCCGTTCGCTGCGCGCCCATCTGCTGCTGTTATCCGTCGCGCTGCTTTGGGGAGTGACCTTCGTCCTCGTGAAGGACGTACTCGCCGACATCAGTCCGCTGCTTTTCAATTTATTACGCATGGCCATCGCCTTTCTCTGCATGGCGGTGGTCTATCGGCGTCATTTCGCCAAGGTGAATGCCCGGGCGCTGTGGTGCGGAGCAGCAGTCGGCCTCTTCCTCGCAGCCGGCTACCAGTTTCAGACTGCAGGGCTGGCTCGCACCACGCCATCGAAGTCCGCATTCATCACGGGTCTTGTGGTCGTACTGGTGCCGCTGCTGGCAGCGATCTCCTGGCTACGCTCTCCGCAGGCGCGGCCGCCAAGATGGAACGCATGGGTCGCGGCACTGCTCGCTTTCACAGGCATTTTGCTGCTCACCATGCCTCGATCTGCGGCCTCCGCGAGTATTATCCCCGCCCTCAACTTGCACGGAATCAACAGAGGCGATCTGCTTACGATGGGCTGTGCGCTGGCCTTTGCACTTCACTGCATCGCTCTCTCACGCACTTCAGAAAGCGTATCCTTCGAACAGATCGCCCTGCTCCAAATCGGCTTCGCTACACTCTTCATGGCCATGACGATGCCGATGTTTGAACATCCGTGGATACATCTGTCGACTCGTCTTGTCCTGGCTCTGGCAGTCACGGGCGTGCTGGGAACGGCCGCCGCGTTCAGCATTCAAAGCTGGGCGCAGCAATTTCTCCCCGCAACCCACACCGTCCTGATCCTGTCTCTGGAGCCTGTCTTTGCGGCCATATCGTCCTTCATCCTGCTTGGTGAAAGGCTCGGCGTGCGCGGGGGACTCGGCGCCATCTTCGTCCTTGCGGGAATCGCCCTGACGGAACTGACTCCCGCCGGCACCACGCCCACGGCTCACGAAGGTATGCCGGGTTAGCGCATAACCTCCTCCCTGTAACCTATGTGCGACGTTCCGCGTCTATTAAGGGTGAGTACATCGCACGAACGTTCCCCACGCTAGCTGTCGACCGCACAAAAGCTGCTCGCGCTCTGCCCCACCGAACTCGATATACTTGAATATGTCGAGCACACAGCTCTGAAGAAGATTCCCGCCATACCACGAGGTAAGACCCCCATGAATTCGCTGTTGAAACGGCTCCACGTCGGCCGTCTCGCTACTACATTTACTGTCCTCGCAACTCTCTCAGCCTGCATCTTGATCGGCTCTGTCGCGGGCCACGGTGTCAAGGGTCAGGAGAAAGTGGACAGCACCGATGCGACCCCGCTGAAGATACCAAACCCGGTCATGCTGTCGAATGCTTTTTCGCAGATCGCTAAAGAGGTGGGTCCGGCGGTTGTAAATATAAATACCGAGACCCTGCCCAAGACCGATCAGCACTCCCGCAAGATGCGTCCTCAGATCCACCAGCTGCCTCAATCCCCCGACGATCAGGATGGAGACGGCGATAACCAGGATGGTCAGGGCGGTCAAGGCGGCATGCAGGACTTCTTTAACCGCTTCTTTGGCGGCGGCAACCCGGACCTCGGCCCCGACGATGGCGGGGGGGTGCGCGCCTCCCTTGGTTCCGGTTTCATCGTTGATTCAAAGGGCTACATTCTCACTAACAACCACGTGGTGGAAAAGGCCGACAAGATCTACGTCAAGCTTTCAACTGACCCGGAAGGCGATGCCCAAGGACGTCCGGCGAAGGTGATCGGGGTCGATAAGGCCACTGACATTGCTGTCATCAAGATCGAGACCAACACGCCCCTGCCTACGGTCAAGCTTGGCAACTCTGAAGCTGCACAGGTGGGCGATTGGGTGATCGCGATCGGGAGTCCTTTCGCACTTTCACAAACTGTAACGGCGGGAATCGTCTCTGCCAAGAACCGCACCATTGAGCCTGGTGCGACTGGCCAGTTCCAACACTTCATCCAAACGGATGCGGCCATCAACCCGGGCAACTCCGGGGGCCCGCTCGTAAATATGGCAGGCGAAGTTGTGGGCATCAATACGGCGATCTTCACTCAATCTGCAGGGTATCAAGGCATTGGCTTCGCGATGCCCTCAAACACCGTCATCGGCGTCTACAACGACCTCATTTCTTCGGCACACAAGGTTGTTCGCGGCTCGATAGGTATCAAGTTTCAGGGGAACCTGCCAAGCGCTGTCGGTCGCGTTTATGGCTTCAAGAACGGCGTGCTGGTTGACGCAGTTACTCCGAAGCAGCCAGCTGATCGCGCCGGCCTCAAAGCCGGAGACATCATTGTGAGCCTTGATGGACGCAACATCAAGGACGGAGATGACCTGGTGTCTGACATCTCTTCGCGCAGGCCAGGATCCACTGTCAAAGTTGGCTATCTCCGTGATGGCAAGCAGCAGTCAGCCACAATCACCATCGGCGACCGCGATGTGGTGGTCGCGGCTATGGGCGGAGATTCCGCCCCTGAAACTACGGCCCCGGAAGAGGAGAACGGTGGCGAAACGAAGCTGGGCATCACAGTCTCCAATCTTCCTTCGGGTGCAACGGCGAAAACCGGTATTCACGGCGTATTGGTGACATCGACCAAACCGGGGTCTTTTGCCGACGAGATCGGCCTGGGTCAAGTAACAGCCAGCCAGGGAATCGTCATCGTCTCAGTCAACCGGCACAGGGTGAATAACAAGGCGGAGTTCGACGACGTCGTGTCTGGATTGAAGTCAGGGCAGGACGTTGTCTTCGAGATCGTCGATGCTCAACATCCTAACGAAGGCAGCCAGTACCGAGGCGGTACACTGCCATAAACCGCACATTCTATTGAAATCAAGTGGAACCAACCCTGATGCAGGCGCGGAAATGGTGCCGCACTTGCATCTTTTGATTGCTTTCCCCATTGGTGGGCGTTAGTCTTAACGAGGTAATAACAATCTCCGGTTACGTATGGCACTATAAACACCGGAACGAGGTCTTAAAGCATGCGTTCTGTAAGAGCTTGCCAGACCCTTTTACTCACAGGGGCCCTGGCAGTCGTACCAGCATTTGCAAGCCACTCTCATCGTTCGCCAACCTCGGGGCATTCCCACTCCAAACGTAAGTCCTCAGTTCACCAGATTCACGGTCAGCGCCAGATCGACGCAGGGCGGGCCCGCGAGATCCAGTCAGCTCTGATCCGCGAAAACTACCTCACCGGCGAAGCAACCGGCAACTGGGACCAGCAGAGCCAGCAGGCAATGCATCAGTACCAGGCCGATCATCACTGGCAGACGAAGATCATCCCCGACTCCCGTGCGCTGATCAAGCTCGGCCTTGGGCCTGCGGTCGATAGCAACTCTGTCGCGGTGGCATCCGCCCCGCCGCTCGTCCCGGCTCCTAAGTCGACCCAGCCCGTCAAATCTACAGATCGTACCGCAAGAGCAAAGTCAAGCGCTTTGACACTTGCTGACGCTCACTCCATCTTCAACTAGAGATTTCCCCTATTAGTTCGATTGATAGAGGCCCAGTTAACGCTGGCCTCTTCTCTGCGCGAGGCCATAGCCCTAGCTGTTCTGGACCAGGCTTACGTGCAAAATAAACGCCTCCACGTCGGAGGCGTTTTTTTCTAGATGGAGCACTTTGTACT
>DASWUZ010000360.1:0-3311 GCA_036401395.1 Acidisarcina sp. | reverse complement strand
ATCCGCGCCGAACTCGAAAGCTGACAATCGCCGGACCTGCAACCAGTTCCGACGCCGGCCCAGAAGTTCAACCACCACGCGTTCCGCCTCAGCCGTCGTATTCCTTCGCAACGCGGGTGACATACCGCTCGCTGGCCCGGTCGAATGCCAGTGAACCCTCGCAACAGGGCTGGAGAGTTGGGAACAGCCCCTCCAGTCACATATAATCAGTCTTTCCCGATCCACCCGATCTTCCGCAGTGAGGATGTGCCTATTTTTTCCGTTATCGCAGGGGATTGCTCTAACAAAACCCCACAGAAATCCCCCCGGCAACCCAGCACCACTTTACGAGGTCGTCTCGTCAGCCGGACACGCAAAGCGTGTTTTGTCAGCTGGACACGCAGGGCGTCCATCGCTTCCGCAATCGCCATTCTTTTCGGCTCCCTCTCCCCGGCCACGGCTTTCGGCCAGCAGATCCAGCAGGTACCCGGACAGGCTCCCGCAGCTAACGCCGCACCAGCCGCAGTCCCGCAGCCCATCGTCACCGCGATCCGCGTCATCGGCAACCGCCGCATCCCTAAAGAGACCGTCCTCGCGCGCCTGTTCAGCCGCATCAACGATCCTTACGACCCGCTGACAGTCGAGCGCGACTTCAACTCCCTCTGGAACACCGGCTACTTTGAAGATGTCCGCATCGAACGCGAGGACACTCCGCAAGGCCTCATCCTTGACATCTACGTTCGCGAAAAACCGACCGTCCGCGAAATCAACTACAAGGGCCTCAACTCCGTTCCGCAGTCCGACGTCCTCGAGGCGTACAAGAAGACCAAGGTCGGCCTCACCATCGAGAGCCAGTACGACCCCACCAAAGTCGCCCGCGCCGTGACCGTTCTTCGCGAACTCCTTGCCGGCCACGGACACCAGTTCTCAACCATCAAAACCGAAGTCAAGACCATTCCGCCCGCCTCCGTCGCGATCAACTTCATCGTGAAAGAAGGCCCCAAGGTCGAAGTCGGCAAAATTTCCTTCACCGGCAACGAGCATCTCTCCGCGCTTGAGCTGCGGCGCTCGATGAAAAATCTTCGCCCTATCGGCATCCCCCACTCGCTGGTCCTCGAAAACATCTTCCCCCGCACCTTCGACGCGACCAAGCTCGAAGAGGACGCCGAGCGCGTCCGCCAGGCCTATCGCGACCGCGGCTACTTCCACGCGAACGTGGGCGAGCCGGCTACCCAGATCCGCAATGAAGGCGGCCTGTCGCTCTTCACCTTCCGGCCCAAAAAAGGCAAGCGCATCGACATCCGCATGCCCATCGAAGAGGGCGATCGCTACCGCGTCGGGAAGATCACTTTCAGCGGCAATAAAGCGGTCAATAACGCGAGAGCGTTGCGGGCCCAGTTCGCCATGAAAGAAGGCGACTGGTTCGATTACACCCTGGTTGGCAAGGGCCTCGAAAACCTGCGCAAGGCCTACGGCCGCCTGGGGTACGTAAATTTCGTCGGCAACCCAACCCCCACTGTTGACGAAGCGAGAAAAATCGTCAATCTCGACGTGGTCATCGACGAGGGCAAGCCCTTCTACGTCTCGCGCATCGAGTTTGAAGGCAACACCGTCACCCGCGACTTTGTCATCCGCCGCGAACTGCTGCTCGAAGAGGGCCAGGTCTACGACAGCAACCGCTGGGAGCAAAGCCTGCTCCGCCTTAACCAGCTCGAATATTTCGAGGCCCTCAAAGTTGACCAGGACTCAACCGCGACTCAGGATTCGGAGAACGGCACCGTCTCGCTCCTGCTTAAGGTGAAGGAAAAGGGCAAGAACAGCATCGGCCTCAACGGCGGGCTCAGCGGCCTCAACGGCACCTTCCTCGGACTCAACTACCAGACCAACAACTTTCTCGGACTCGGCGAGACCCTCAGCGTTCAGGCCAGCCTCGGCAACACGGCCCGCAATCTCCTCTTCGGCTTCACCGAGCCGTACTTCCGCAATCGGCCTCTAAACCTCGGCTTCCAGATCTCCTCCAACAAGACCGACTTCAACGCCGCCAAGAACGCGAAGCTCGGCGGCACCGACAACCTCAGCCAGGCGCAGCAGTCGCTCATCCAGAATTACAACCAGTCGAGCACCGGACTCACTGTCTCCGGCAGCTATCCCATCCGGCGTTCCTTTGCCAGGGTCGGCGTCACCTACTCGCTGAGCCGTTCTTCGGTGAACACATTCAGCCAGGCCTCCAGCAATCTGTTTCAGGCCCTGGCCTTCAAGAGCGGCATCCAGGGCGCCAATGCTCTGGAAGGCATCGTCACCAGCATGCTGTCGTTCAGCTACCAGTACAATCGCCTCGACAGTTCCTACCGTCCGCGCCATGGGCAGGAATTTTCCTCCGCATTTCAGGTCGCCGGCCTCTTCGGCAACGTCCGTTACATCAGCCCCGTACTTGAATTCAAGCAGTTCCGCGCGATCAAAGGCCTTCGACTCAATAATGAGGGCCGCAACGTAATCGGCTATAAGCTACAGCTCGCCTACGTGCAAGGAATCAGCGGTGCCGTCGCACCTCCCTTCAACCGGTTCTATACCGGTGGAGAAAACGACCTCAGAGGATTTGATATCCGGACCGGCACTCCGTACGCCTTCATTCCCACGCGGGTCCTCTTCAACCTGACCAACCCGGACGGCACGACCGTGCCTCGCGACCCGGCCAACCCGAACCTCGGCGCGATCCAGATTCCCATCCCCGTCTACGGCATCGTCTCCGTTGGCGGCGACACTCAATTCACCAGCAATGTCGAATACCGCATTCCCGTAGGCGGTCCGGTCAGCCTTGAGCTCTTCGACGACTTCGGCATTGACAGCGCCTTTCGCAAAACGCAGTTGCGCGAGAGCCTGCAGGGCTACGACAACATTGCATCGCCGCTCTACGGCTGCCCCGTCTACGCCAATGGTGCATGCCAGGGCGGCGTCGAAGGCACCGCCCTCGGCATCAGCCGGTTCATCCGTCCCATCAGTGGCACCAACTTCGTGCCACGCATGTCGATCGGGGCCCAGCTCTCCGCCATTCTCCCCATCGTCAATGCGCCGTTCCGCATCTATTACGCGTTCAATCCTCTTCGCCTCTATCAGGATGTCCAGGGCCAGGACCTCATCACCCGCACCATGTTCCCCCAGGGCGGCGCAGGCGACTTCAGCTTCGCCGAATCGCAGCAGCTCTACGGCCGCCTCTACCGCCTCCGCGAACCAAGAAAAACCTTCCGCCTAACCGTCAGCACCACGTTCTAACTCCGGAGTTCCAAGGTGAGGACGGTTGGTTTGGCTTAATCCGTTCCCCTGAATACTTGCGT
>DASWUZ010000359.1:0-6386 GCA_036401395.1 Acidisarcina sp. | reverse complement strand
TTGCGTGGAGCGGATTCGCAACCCGATTGAGGCGGCGCGGCTGGTGATGGATGAAAGCGCTCATGTGTATTTTGTGGGGGCCGGGGCGGAGGAGTTTGCAGCGGCACATGGGGTTGGGTTGATTGATAATTCGGAGCTGGTCCTTGATCGGGAGCGGCAGCGGCTAGCCTGGTTTTTAGAGCGCGAGCGGGCCGGGTTTCCTGACCTTACTTTTGCAGGAGATGATAAGTCGCCGGAGACGGCCCATCGTGGTTCGGGGGCCTTGGGCAACGCGGATTCGGACCGGGACCACGCCGATCGGGCACTACATCTCCAGTCGCATGACACAGTGGGGGCGGTGGCGCTCGATTCGGCGGGAAATATTGCGGCCGGAACCTCGACAGGAGGGACGCTGGGCAAGGCTCCGGGGCGGGTCGGAGATTCGTCGCTGATTGGCTGCGGTTGCTACGCGGACAACGACAGCGCTGCGGTTTCGCTCACCGGCTGGGGCGAGCCGATCATGAAGCTGGTGCTGGGCAAGTGGGCCGTCGACCGCGTCCTCGCAGGAGCCGCGCCCCAACAAGCCGCAGCCAACTCCATCGCCTACCTGCACGCCCGCCTAGCCGGCCACGGAGGCATCATCCTCCTCGCCCCCAACGGTCAATTAGGTGTCGCCCACAACACCCCTCGCATGGCCTGGGGCGTCGTCGATTCCGATGGGACTCTGGTGGCCATCACCGCTTAGTTTTTCGACATGTTTCATCAGGTAATTTGCGGGATTTAACCGGTGGTGATCCGACGAGCGGCGGGTGCCCCATGTCTCGCGTTTGAGACTTGGGTATTCCCAAGCCTGGTAACTCCCACCTTTCGCACTCCTACCAAATTAGCGAAGCAGCTTAAGTCATGCGCACAAAGTCGAAGCTTCGTTTAGACGATTTGGGATAATGGGCGACATGCTGGTTTTGGCTTCTGCTTCCCCTCGGCGTCGTGAACTCCTTTCGCAGGCGGGATTCGTTTTCGACGTCATCGCTTCGGAAGTGCCGGAGGAGCGCGGCGCTTCGGAGGGTGCGATCCCGTTCTGTGCGCGGCTGGCGCGTGAGAAAGCAGAATCCGTGTTCGGCGCGCACCGGGAGCGGCTGGACCGCACAGATAAGAGCGCGAAGGACCCGCTGGTAGTGATCGGCGCGGACACAATTGTGGTTGCAGGCCCTGCGGCTGGCAGCGAGATCCTCGGCAAGCCGGTCGACGCGGTCGACGCGGCTCGGATGCTCGGGTTACTGGCAGGCGGGACCCATCAGGTGATGACCGGCGTGGCCGTGGTTTCGCGCGTTGCAGCGGAAGTGGCCGTTGAGGTCACCTATGTCACGATGCTCACGCCCTCGGAGGCGGAGATCGCGGCCTATGTCGCTGGCGGCGAGCCCATGGGCAAGGCTGGGGCTTACGCGATCCAAGGCTACGCTGCCCGCTGGATTCCGCGGGTGCAGGGCTGCTACTTCAATGTCGTCGGGCTCCCACTGGCTCGCACCTCAAGCATGGTGGAGGGAATGTATCGGCGATTGAGGCTTGAGGACGCAGCTGCTCGTAACGCGTCGACCGCGCAAGGCGTGGTCCACGAATGATTCGCCATTGCACGTCTCAGCTAGTTAGTCGGGCTACAGGTTTCGGCACCAGCGGCTGACCGTTGGGTGATGAATCTCTCATGCGCTCCATACCGAGGCCGCCCAGTCTTTTACTCTGGCTTCATGGTCTTCGATAGCCGCGTCGTTGAGGGATGCGGAATCTCTGGCTGGTGCCCCGGCGACGTCGATCACGGAAAGGGTACCAAGCATCGAGGGTGGGACGAGCCATTCGCATTGGTCTTTGAAGCGGTTGATGGCTAGCGCCGCTTCGTTGGCGCGCTCGATGGGCCATCCCCGTTCGAGCAGCAGGTAGAGGCGCGAAAGATGCACGCCCACGGATCGGCGGGCCGCGCGGGTATTGATGCCGGGGTGTTGGACGGCGTAGGTGTCAACGGTAAGGCGATGCTGACGCATGAGGCGGTAGTCGGTGTATTCAGTGGCGAGAATTCGGCCGTAGGTCGCCCAGCAGGCAGGAGCGGAGAGCATGTAGGGATGGATCGGCCCCTCGGTGTCTTCGAATGAGGCTTGGCAACCGGGGCAGATCATGGCGAGGCTAGTTTATCGCGCTGCGGGTGAGTGGCGGAAAGCGTACGGATAGGATTGTTGACGATGAGTCTGGATAACGAATTCGATGTAGTGGTGATTGGCGCGGGCGCGGCGGGGTTGATGTGCGCGATTGAGGCGGGACGGCGCGGACGGCGGGTGCTGGTAATTGAAAATGCCGAGCGCGTGGGCAAGAAGATTTTGATTTTCCGGCGCATTTAGCGAATGCATCAAGCGCGAACGAGGGGTTCGTCGTTCGGACGGAACGAGGTTCGTTCTGCGGACAGAAGCTGGTGATTGCTTCCGGTGGGCTTTCGATCCCAAAGATGGGAGCCAGCGGATTTGGTTACGACTTAGCGCGGCAGTTTGGGCTGAAGACTTCCCCGACGCGGCCGGGGCTGGTGCCGCTGCTCCTGGATGACGCGGACCGGGAGGGGCTCTGCGACCTGGCAGCGGTCTCGACCGACGTCGAGGTCGGGATTGGGAAGCGGCGCTTTCGCGAGAAGCTGCTGGTCACGACCGCGGGCTGAGCGGGCCAGCGGTGCTCCAGATTTCTTCCTACTGGGATGGGGTCGGGGCGCAACTTGGGCATATCCACTAAAGAATATCTCTAGCAAACGGGTCTGAAACGTTACAAGTAACCAGGTCAGGGTGTGTAGAATATCTAATCATGCTAGACACCCAGATGCTGCACGACGTCGGAATAGTTGGAGTTCCGGTACTTCTGATTCTGGCTGGCCTTTTTTTCAACAACAAAGGCCTGGGTGACCTGCGGGCTGAACTGAATGATCGTTTCAATCGAGTAGATCAACGCTTCGACCAGATGGATCAACGCTTTGATAGGATGGATGAACGGCTGGACAGGACAGACGCCGATCTCCGTCAGTTCTATCACCTCTCCGGCAAGCTTGAGGGCCGGGTGGACTCGATTGAAAAGCGCCTTTGATCTGTTAACTCGTTAGCTCGTGCTAAACACGCTGATAGTCTTACCCCGTATTCCGCAGCCCAGCAGAAATACCGTTAATAGTAGCCGCGATGGCGCGATTCATTTCGTCTGTATCCTCGCCGGCTCGCTTGCGCCGCAGCAGGTCGACTTGGATCAGGCTCATCGGATCGACATAAGGATTGCGCAGACGAATCGACCGCGCTAAGACCTGGTTCGTCTCCAGCAATTCCTTTTGCTCGGCGACCGCGAGTACTGCCTCAAGGGTGCGGTGAAATTCCTTTTCCATCTTTCCAAACACCCGATTTCTCATCGCCGTGTCGGGAACGAGGGACGCATAGAGGCTCCCAATACCGAAGTCGCATTTCGCAAGCGCCATCTCGACGTTGCGGATGAGGTCTATGAAGAGCGGAAACTCGAGGAACATCGCCCGCAGCAACTCCGCGCCACCCGCCTTCTTCGCGTATTCGCTGAGAGCATGGCCTACACCGAACCACGCCGGGATCAGGTGCCGGCTCTGCGTCCATCCGAAGACCCACGGGATCGCGCGCAGGGTGCTGAAGTCGATACCGCCCTTGCGGCGCGCGGGCCGCGAGCCGATCTTCGCGTGTTCCAACTCTGATACCGGCGTGGCTACCTCGAAGTACTGCAGCACTTCAGGGTCATCGAAGATGTTGGCGCGATAGAACTGGAACGCGCTGGCCGACAGTTCGTCGAGAGCTGCTTCCCACTCGGGCAGCAGCACGCCGGTTCTGTGGCCTTGAGGGTCGCGCGAATTAGGCCGAGCGAGCGCGTCGAGCGACGCAGCGATCATCAATTCAAGATTGCGCTCGGCCAGCACCACGTCGGAATACTTCCAGTTCAGCACTTCGCCCTGCTCGGTGAGCCGAATTTGCCCTTCAAAGGACTGCATCGGCTGCGCGTAAATTGAACGGTGCGTAGGCCCGCCGCCGCGCCCCACCGTTCCGCCTCGCCCGTGAAAGAGACGCAGATGAACGCCGCAATCCCGAGCTACCTGATGGAGCGCCCGATGACCGCGGAAAATCTCCCACGTGCTGGTCAGCATGCCTCCATCTTTATTTGAGTCGGAGTAGCCGAGCATCACCTCCTGCGTGCGGCCCCACGATGTCAGCAGCCGCTGATAAGCATCGGACGTCCACAGCGTACGGCATACATCCGGCGCATTCCGAAGGTCTTCAATCGACTCAAACAGCGGGATCGGCATTAGGCCAGGATCACTACCCTTCGCCTCGCACTCGACGCCGCCGAGCCGCGCCAGCCAAACGACATTGGTGATGTCTTCGATAGTCGCCGCGCCGCTGATAATGTAATTCGGCACCGCCTCGGGACTAAAGCCCTTTTTTATTTCAGCGATAGTGCGAAACGTCTCGATGACGTCCGCGGTCTGCGGGGTGAGCGCGGTCGGCACAACAGTGCTCGCCTCAGTACACCAGCCCGAAACTTCCTGCAGGGCAGCAGTATGAAAGCGCGCGTGCTGCCGGATGTCAAGCGTGTGCAGGTGCAGGCCAAAGGTACGCACGGTGAGGACCAGCGGGTCAACGATGGTTTGCGCCAGGCGTACGCCGCTATTTTCTGCGAGCGATGCGCGCAGGATTTCGAGGTCACCGAGGAACTCCTTTGCAGACCCATAAGCGGGCAGTTCACTCAGAGCGGGGTTCTCAATCTCGGTGATTGTGAAAGGCGTAGCAGATCCATCCGTCGACTTGGGCTGCGCCAGGGTGTTTTCAAGCCGCGCCCGCACGCAGAGCAGGTAGCGCCGGTAATATTCAAACTCGAATTGCTCACCGAAGAGCTGCTTTTCCGCCGTATGTACCGACCCGATGTAGTGCTTCAGCAAATTTTCAAGCGGCACGCTCACCGGCATCTGCTGCGCCGAACTGGTGAGCAGGTCGATGAGAAGTTTGAGCTGTTCCTGGTAGCGCAGCAACAGGTGCGCGCGCGCAAGGCTGATCGCCTCGCGTGTAACGTCGGGCGTGACGAAGGGATTTCCGTCGCGATCGCCGCCGATCCACGATCCGAAGGAAAGCAGCAGAGGCAAGTCGCCCATTTCGACTTCAAGGCCATATTCGCTGGCCAGCGCGCCCGCTACTTCTTCATACAAATTTGGCAGGGTGTCAAAAATCGCAAGCTCGTAATAATCAAGCCCCATTTTGATTTCATCCGTCACCGTTGGCCGCCGGCTGCGCACTTCATCGGTCTGCCAAAGCGCCGTGATCTCGGCTGTCAGCGCCTCCTGCAGCCGCTCCAGCTCTTCTTCTGGAACAGGTATAGCGTCGAGCTGCTCCAGGAACTCGCCCATGCGCCTGCGCTTGATCCTCACCGAACGGCGTGCGATCTCAGTCGGATGCGCGGTGAAAACCGGGACAATCATCACCTTGCAGAGCCACTCGAAGGCCTCTTCGGCGCTGATGCCGACGCGCTTCATCTCGCGCAGCGTGCCGCGCAGGGACCCGCGCTGCGAGGTCGCGTCACCCGATGTTTGAATCGACAAACGGCGGCGCTTGCGGTGGTTAGTCTCGGCCAGGTTAATCAGCTCGAAGTAGAACGCAAAAGCCCGCGTGAGATGGTAAGCCTGGTCGACCGAAAGCCCATGCACCGTGAAGACGGCAGTCTGCATGAGCAGCTCAGCTTCCTGGATGTGGCCAAGGCCCTGCTCTTCTCGGCGGCGGATCGCTTTTTGCCGCAGGTCTTCCACTTCCGCAAAAAGCGCCTCCCCTGACTGCTCTCGCAACACTTCGCCGAGCAGCATTCCAAGCGAGCGGACGTCGCGCCGCAGCGGCGCTTCCTTCAGGTCGCCGGAACGGGCTTCCAGCTCCGCCAGGCGCGCAGACCAGCTTTCAGGTTTCCAAAGGGAGGGCATAGTCTATCGATTATGCATTACAGGCTAGATATGGAACCACATAACGGGTCCTGCATCTCAGGCTTCTGAGCGTACGGATGATATTATGCCGTCATCATGATTCAGCCACGCAAGCTTACAGCAGTCGACATCTACCTGTTGGGGCCGAGGCTCATCATCATTGAGTTCGCGACAGCGGTCTTGTTGGGAACCGCTCTTGGCGGATTTATTTTTGCCCGCGCCCATTCTTTGGGGACGCAGCTTTTCGGTGCCTACATCCTGTCGTTGGGAATCAATTATGTGCCGATGCTTTGGCACGCGGTCCGTATAGGAAGCCGCGAACAAGCCGTCATACAGATTGGTAACGAAATCGCTGACACCGGTGCCCTGGCGGCGAAATACCGTCCCCAGACGCTCTATCTTCTCCTTCCGCTCGTGACCC
>DASWUZ010000358.1:0-31063 GCA_036401395.1 Acidisarcina sp. | reverse complement strand
CCAGAGCGCCTACCAGCCGCAGCAAGCGATCGGTTTAGCACAACAGAAGATCATGCCATCGACCGCGCAGGACAAGGAGATGAGCATGGGGTTCGGTTTGAGTCTTTGAGCAGTGTGGAGACGGATGTAGCAAAGAGAGCTTACTCGGTGCAGCAAATGCATTGGAGCGAGTACGGGAATTTGTAAAAGGGGATATGAATATGTCGGCACAGGAAATCATCGACTTCGACAAAGGCGGCGCGAAGTCGCCCAAACGGGAGCATACAGGGACGGAGTTCAAGATTGGTCGCAAGAAACCACCCCAACGGGTCTCCGTTGCACCCGAAAACAAGATCCTCGTAAGCCGTGAGGAAGCATCCCAGATGCTTTCCATCAGCCAGCGTGCGCTCGACTACCTTGTGGCAACGAAGCGATTGACGGCCAGAAGGATTGGCGGCCGAGTTCTGATCCCAGTCTCAGACTTACGTCAGTATGCGCGCTTTGACCATCCAGAACGAATTGCAGGCTGAGCTTTCGATGCAGGCGCATTGTGTTCATACTTGCGGACGGTACGTCGTCATCGCGTAGGTCGCCCCGCCATGAACACTCTTCCAATAGCGTTCAAGACGCCCTCTGAGGGCCCGAAAGCGACATCCAAGATCCGAGAGGGAGGCCGGGCATTCTTGCAGCGGTCATGGCTGATCTCGCTTTCATTTCGCTCATCACTCTTGTGGACATCGAAAGAGGCGAGCCCGGCATTGCTGCGGGGAGGCAGGCAGCAGTCCTTTCTGGACTTGAGAGGATCGACGAGCTGCGCGAACTGGCGGAAGCTATGTCCAATAAAATCGGTGCTAGGCTTGAAAAGAAGCGCTCAGCATAGCGTATTTCAATCCGCCGAAAACACAGAAAGACGGACGCAACGATTCAGGAGCTACGCACTGTGCACGTAAATCAGTAAATGTAGAGACTGTCTCTTTTGAACAACTTGCCGGTGACAACAGCCACCAAACAGCCACCACATTTTGCCTCGAAAAAAATGCAGTTGGCCAATCAAAAAAACAGCCACCAAGCGTTCACAATGGGTTCAGTGGCTGTTTAAGTCCGCAAGCGAGTCCGCCGAAGCGCTCAGTGGCCGTTTTGGTGGCTGTTAGATTCCCACTTTCCTGCTTTTTGGTGCGATTGGGTGCAAGAGCTTTTGTGCTTGTATCTGTTGCATTGAATAGGCTTATGCGACTATATGCGACTCAGTGCAAGACGCTGCTAAACGTCAAAAAGCTGACTCAAAATCCGCCGACCGCAAGGTCGTGGGGGTTCGACCCCCTCCCGGCACCAACAGAAGCGGCCCTAGGTGACGTGGTTCGATATAGATGCAGAGATCATTCTGCCCACTTCAGCGCATGAGATTGGAGGTTTGTCACGATTTCAGGTACAAACCCAGGCACAGTGCTCATCCCTCTGATTCAAATGACTTGCTCCATCCATCCTGTTTCTGCCTCCCGCTCGCTAACGGTCATTAACCTTACTTACGCTAGATTACGGATTCGCAGCGGACAATCGATGCGCTCAAAACAGCCGTTCCCGCAACTGAGCACTGGGCTTGGGCACGTCACTAAGTCTTGGAAGGGTGGACCACTTTCAGCATGTCGACGTCTCCGCCGTGAAACAGCAAGTCGATGAGTGATTTGGCGATTGATCACCGTTTGAAATCGTGGTTTGCTTCGCCCGTTTTTAGGTGACGAGAAATGCGTAGCGGGGCGCGGTCAGCGCGTAGCGGTACCCGCCGGTGCCGTGGCCCCTCGGAAGTATTCCTTGTATACATTCTGTCAACGAGTTAAAGCTCCGAACCACTCAGGCGCCATTTTTGAGCATCACCGGCGCTGCGTTCCGCGATCTCTGTTGCTTCGGTGTCTCGTTTGGCATACCCGCTCTCGGCTAGCCTCTTACCCATCTCCTCATACATCTGATCATTGCGCGGCTGCCAGGTCGCGAGCCCGTCGACGTAGCGGTTATACATGCAGAATGCCGCTGCGATGAGGACGGTATCGTGGATCTCGAGGTCGGTTGCGCCTTGCTGGCGCGCGGCTTCAATGTGCGCCGGGGTCACGGTTTTGGCATCTCCCTGAACGTGAGCGGCAATAACGAGCAAGGCCTTGAGTTAGTCTGAGATGGCTGCGGACTTGGGATCGGCGCAGACTGCGGCCGGCAGTTCCTTGCTGCCACCGGCATGAGTGGCTGCTGCGGCGCCGTGACTGGTCTGGCAGAAGTAGCAGGTGTTCCTCGATGCATCGGCTTGGCGGTCCCTGGACGGAAGGCGAAGGCCGCGCCTATCCCTGGTATTTCAGCGGAGAGTGCGCGCGAACTGCCCACATCCGGCTCTTCGAGCCGGGCGACGATGCAAGCCTCAGCTCGTGTGATCGCGAACTGATTGCTAGCTACACGGGGCATGCTTACCTGGCTGCCAGTTCGGGCTGTTTAGGTACGTTGGTGAGGTTGGCGGCGACGTAGCCGTTGCGGGCAACCATCTTGCCGCGTTCGCGGTACAGGTCGGGGTCGCGAGGCCATCGACGTAGCGGTTGTACATGCAGAATGCTGCCGCGATCAGCACGGTGTCATGAATCTCGAGGTCGGTCGCGCCCTCATCACGCGCTAGCTGCACGGTCACGTCCTTTCCGTCCTGCTGCGCTTTACCGGCGATGTTGAGCGGCGTCTTGAGTCTTGGGGATACTTCGGCAGAGTGGAAATCGTGTTTCACATGCTGGACTAAGTCTTCGTTGCCATCCAGGTGAGCGGCGGCGGTTGCACCGTAAATGGATTGACAGCAGTGGCAATTGTTTTCGGATGAAAGGTAGGTGGCGATGATTCGCTCACCACTGGCTGCACTCACTCTGGAATCGTGACAACAGGCTTTATCGCGAATCGAGACATCCTGAGAACAGGCAACCAAAGCGGTCGTTTACGGGCTCTTCCAGGTTTTGCTTGCAACCGAGGTACCGCTCTGTTGTCAGGACGGAGGCATGCCCCAGCGGACCTGGCGTAAGCTTTGCCCATTCGCTTTCTCAAGCAGCGACGGAGCTTGATCCTGGTTGAGCCAGTTACCCGCTCGGCAGCCGAGTTGCTTCACGCCTTTGACTCGCCTAATGCCAGCAGCAAGTTCCGGACTCAGCAGACCCGAGTCTGCCGCTTGGTAGGCTAGCCTCCTGACCGCCGCGAGCCTTTGAATGACCGTGCCTGCGGTCAATCCGAGCGATTCGAGGTGTAAACGAAAGCGCAGAACGACCGTCCGATTCAGGGCTAATTTGGGTTCCGAGCAGTACCAGTCGATGAACTGCTCCATCGCAAACTTGTAGTTGCGCGCGAATGCGGAGAACTCAAGCTGTTCAATACTGAGGTTTTCGCATGATCGAGGTCTGGCAGGCGAAGGACGATCTTCCGGACGACATGCTTTCTGGCCCTCTGGGGCATACTTGCGGCCTCCTCTGCCGCAGACACGCCCAAAACTCTCATCGCCTGCCAAAGAGCTCACGTCATTAGGCTGGAATAGTGCACAGGCGATTTGCATCAACCAAATGGATCAGTTAAAAGGCTCGTTCCGGGTTTCGATTGCGATATTGAAAAGGGCCGTTCTGGGCTGCCTTACTCCATTCTTTCTGCAGAATCGTCTTCTCGGAAATAGATAGCGGATGTTAGAGTCACTGTCTCAAAGAAGGTTCGGAACGACTGTGCATTGCTGACACTTAGTCAGCTCGTGAGGCCATATCGTTTAACAGTGAGCTGCACTGGTTTACTCCAAAGCTATTCTTCCATTGCAAGATTGGCCCACAAGTTGCAGCGGAGTTGGTCCCTGAACGCAAGTAATAGGAGCGATCCATCATGGATTCGCTCCCATCAAGGAAGTCAGACGTTCTCTAGATCATAGGTTTTCCGCCAAGTAGAGGACGCGATCACCTGACGCGTCGGTAACGCGAACGAGATCTTCTCGGCACGAAGGGATACCTTCGGTTCCACTAGAAGCTTGGGAACACCGTTTCTGTCAGAGTCAATGAGCGGCATAGCCTGGTAGGGCAGCAGCTTCGAGGAGCCGTACTGCCAATAAGTCCGACATAGACCGAACCACGCAGGTAGGGTGGAACAGTGTCAACTGAAGTTGCTTCTCCCCGTCTACTTCAAAGTCAGGCTGAGCGTGGTGGTGTGGGTTATGGTTCCGCTCAGGGCGACCACGGTGACGGTGTAAGTTTGCACGGCGGGGCGCGCGCCGCAGCCGCTCAGCGATCCGAGGGAGGCCAGCATCAGCAGGGGCATGATGGTTAGCTCTGCGAGCCGGGCCAGCCGCGACGCTTTCCGGCGTGGCCGGCGGAACCAGGCAGCTGGCAGCATTAGGACGGGAGACAGGAGGACGGGGAACCCTGCCGATACGATGAGGGAGTTGTGATCCCGGGCCTGTAGCTCGGAGAGGTCCCTGCGGGTGAGCGAGAGTGCGGTGGTAGACGCTCCCACGCCCGCCGCGATCGATGAGGGGGCGAAGGAAGCCGTCACTCCGAACGGCAAGCCGCGCACCGACAGGGTCACTGGCAACGCGAAGGTGGAATTGACCGGGGTCAGCGTGACCGTATAGCTGACCGTCTTTCCCAGGTGCAGTGTCTGCGATGGCGGGCTAAGGGCGATGGTGAAGTCGAGCGGTACGCTGATGACTTGAATTACGGAATTCGAGGTGCTGGTGAGGAAGTTACTATCGCCACTGTAGACGGCATCGATCGTATGGTTGCCGGCGGGCAACGTTGCTACCGGTAGGGTGGCGGTACCGCCTGAGAGAGCGATGGGCGCCGGGTTCAGCAGGGTAGCGGCTTCATAGAAGTTGACCGTGCCGGTGGGGGTCCCAGTGGTGGTCGACGCGACGGTAGCGGTCACGGTCGAAGGAGTGGCAATACCTGCGAGGAGGGTCGTCACAGTCGGGGCCTGGGCGACATGTACCGATCCCGACGTGGTCTGCACAGCGTAATTGCCGGCGGCCGTGCCTGCGAGTACGGCCGTGATGGGATACACGCCGACCGCTGAGGCGTTGGTGGCGGTCGTGCTGAATGTGGCGGTTACGTTGCCGGAATCCTGCTGGAGCACGCCGCTCAGGGTGCCGGTAAGCGGCGGAACGGCCTCTCCATAGAGCATGGTTATGTTGGTCGCGGCGGCGGTGAGGGGAGCCCGGGTTACCACCAGCACATACGCCCCGCTGGTGGCAGCGGGGTTTTGCGCATCACCCTGATAGGCGGCGAGGATCAGGTGCGAGCCTACGGCGAGGCCGGCGGTGTTCAGGATTGCAATACTGCCGACGATCGGAACAGTGGCTGTGACTACCTGGGCTGGATCGGTTACGTCGACAAAGCTGACCGATCCTGTCGCCGTGTTTGCCCCGTTCTTAAACCTAGCTGTTAATTGCCCGGATCCGTAAACCGTCGTGATCGGGCCGCCGATGACCAGTAATTCGGTTCCGCCCGGGGGCTGACCTGCGACAGGGTAAAGTTCACCGCCTGGTACTACCTTCAGCACTTGTGGACTGGACGTATCGGCGATGGCAAAGATGTTGCCAAAGAGGCCAACCGCGCCGGGAGTATTGAGCGTGACGCCGGTCGCCGGTCCGGCGTTGGCCGCAACGCCCTGCGATCCGTTGCCAGCCTGGGTGATGATCGCACCGCCGCTGATCGACCGTATCCGGTTATTATCACTGTCGGCGACGTAGACGGTGCCAGTCGAGGTGACTGCGAGACCGCGTGGACGGGCGAGCGCGGCTGCGTTTGCGGTGCCATCCCCCGTAAAGGCTTTGACGCCTGTGCCGGCTATGGTTGAGATGATTCCGGTCGAGGCAGTGACCATTCTTACGCGCTGGTTATGAGTGTCCCCGATATAGAGGTTGCCGGACGCGTCGACGGCAATGCCGTATGGGGAGTCGAGTCCTGCGGCCAGGGCTTGTCCGCCATCGCCTGAGGGTGCCTGAGCGCCGTTGCCCGCAACGGTCGACATTGTGGTCCCTGAAATCTCTCGAATGCGCTGGTTGTTGGTGTCGGCGATGTATACGTTGCCGGACGCGTCCAGCGCGACGGCGGTGGGTCGCTTGAGAGCGGCCGCGGTGGCCGGGCCCCCGTCGCCGGAGAAAGCCGCAGCTCCGGTACCGGCGATGGTGGAGATGATTCCGTTACTTACTTCGCGAACGCGGTTGTTGTGGCTGTCTGCGATGTAGAGATTTCCGGCGGAGTCGAGCGCGATGCCTACGGGCGAGTCGAGCAGGGCGCTGGTTGCCGGGCCCCCGTCTCCGGCGAATCCCTGTTGCCCGGTTCCGGCGGCGGTGCTCACAATGCCGGTGAGCCCGACCTCGAGGACGATGTGGTTGTTGGTGTCGGCGATGTAAAGGTCTCCGGCCGCATCGAAGGCCACGCCGCCGGGCAAGGCGAGGGAGGTATTGGTGGCCTCGGTCCCGTTAGGCCGTGCGAGATTCAGTCGAGGCAGGCCGAGGCGGTGGAGGGCAGCAAGCTGCGCGGAATTCTGTGCCCAGCCGGTTCGACCTCCGAGCGCGGTCGCTAGCATTACCAAAACTGTAACGATTCCATTACGGCGCCCCGGCCTGGTCTTCTCGATCCTTATCATCGCTCTCCCGGGTTTTGTCCGTGTTGGCTCAACGGCTTGACGAGGCTGAATCCTTGCAATTCTGGTTGTTCACAGGAGGTTCATTCGGAACCCCTGTCGAGCTGCGGTCTTCAGGGCAGGAACAGCGTTGAAGGGTCTGCGACTGCCGTGGTAAACAGGTGCCCTGCGCTCCCCGAGGATGAGCTTGTAGATGAACCGGATGCGGTCCCACCATTTCCACCGCCAGCCCCTCCGCTCCCCGATTGACCATCAGCGTTTGTGCTTCCTGAGCCCACCGACCCGCCAGAGATACTTACGGTTCCGCTCGTGAGCGTCCCGCCGGGCCCGAAAAGATGGACGATGCCGCCGCCGCCACCGGGGCCGGCATCGCAGCCGCCGGATGCAGAGCCGGCCCCGCCGTTAGCAGTCAGTGTTCCTGAGTTTGTTACCGAGGTTAAGGAGGCAAGGATGATGATGCCACCCGCACCACCGCCGCTCGTGCAACCGGAGATGTTGTCGGCCTGTCCCGCGCTTCCTGAGGCAATGATTGCCCCCGAGACGTTGAGTGCCCCGGCCGATAGGATGACGATGCTGCCTCCGCCCAGTCCGTAGGTCGCTGCTCCTGAATAAGAGCCGCCATTGCCACCGCCAAAAGCGCCCGGCTTCGTGATTCTGCGTTGCGCGGCTACCGGGAGCGCGAGCCCGCTGGTTGTCTGGCAACAACTGCTCAACGTGGCGGGGGTAAGATAAAGCCCCTGGGCCGCGCCGGGCTGCACATTGATTGTGCCGGTGACAGTGGCCGACCCCGTCGAGCGAATGAGGGTGCCGGTAGCAACGGTCAGGGTAACCCCGGAGGCTACGGTAAATGTCGAGCACTGGATATCGGTAGCGGGCGGTGTGGTGACCCAGTTTCTATTGGCCGTGATATTGCAGGTGCCCGTGGATGTTCCGTCACTCCCATCGCCGTAGATGGAAGCAGCACTGCCTGAGGGGCCAGTTGGGCCTGTTGGGCCTACGGGGCCTGTACTGCCAGTACTGCCCACGCTCCCTGGTGCACCAGGGGCACCGGGGGCACCAGCGGCGCCGGTAGGGCCCGCCGCGCCCGCCTGGGCGACCAGACCCCAGAAAATGTTGCTGGTGGAGGGGTCGTGGTTCAGGTTTGAGCTGGCGAGGGAGATGTAGCTGGAGCCGTTGGTCGTGCAGGCGGCGCAGAATACTACGTCGCCGAGGTTATAGGTGGTGCCGGAGGAGTAGTTCGAAGCGAAGCTGAACGTCCCGGTCGCTCCGGTGCTGCCTGCGGCTCCAGTAGTGCCGGTCGCTCCCTGGGGGCCTTGTATTCCTTGTACTCCCTGAGTGCCCTGGGCGCCGGTTGCTCCCGTGGCTCCAGCCTGGGCGACCAGGCGCCAATAGCCGGAGCTGGTGGGGGGGTCATTGTGGAAATTTCCGTAGCTGAGAGATATATAGCTGGAGCCGTTGGTCGTGCAGGCTGCGCAGAATACAACATCGCCGAGGTTGTAGAACACGTTGGGATCGAAGTTGGAGGCGTAGCTGAACGTCCCGGTCGCCCCGGTGTTGCCCGTGGCTCCAGTATTGCCGGTCGCGCCTTGAATGCCTTGAATTCCCTGAATGCCCTGGGCTCCTGTGGCCCCGGCCGCTCCCGCGACTCCCGTGGCTCCGTTGAGCGCGATGAGCGACCAGAATGCATCACTGACGCCAGCCGGCGGAGTGTAGGCGGTGTTGCCGCTTTGCAGCGAGACGTAGGACGACCCTGCCGAGTAGACCGCGTCATTGATCGCGTAAGTCGTGCCCGAGTTGAATGCTCCTTGCCAGTTGAGTGGAGCTCCGGCGACGCCCTGGACTCCCTGCGGGCCCGTTGCGCCCGCAGGCCCTTGAGTTCCCTGTGGACCTGTTGCGCCACTCGTGCCCAGAATCCCCTGGGCGCCTGTGGCCCCGGTGGCACCTGTTGCTCCGTCGAGCGCGATGAGCGACCAGAATGCATCACTGGCGCCAGCCGGCGGCGTGTTGGCGGTGTTGCCGCTTTGAAGCGAGACATAGGACGAACCGGCCGAGTACACCGCGTCATTGCTCGCATAAGTTGTGGCGGAGTTAAAGGCACCCAACCAATCAAGCCCGGCCGCTCCAGTCGCCCCCGGAAGACCCTGTATACCTTGAATACCCTGGGGACCGGGCGCACCATTTAACCCCGCTGACCCTACGGGCCCGGCCGACCCGGGCGCACCCGGGGGACCAGTCGGCCCTGCAGGGCCCGTAGCTCCTGGAGTCCCTGGGGCACCCTGCGATGTAACCGCGATATTCAATGTCGCCACATGAGCGGTTTCGTCGTTCTCCTTGGCGTCGAAAAGCACGTCGGCCGCCGTCGAACTCAGCGCTACGCCAAAGTTGCTACCTGGGGCAGTTATCCAGCCCTGCACTAGCGCGGTTACATCTATAACGACAAAGGATTGTGCGACCGTAGGCGTGAACGTGGCAACTGCCGTCCCCTGCGCAGGGATGCTCGCGAAAGTCACCGCTGACTCGGTCCACGCTGAGGTTACCGGCTGCACGGTAACCAGGCCAGACGTGTTGATCCTGTTCACGTAGAGGGTGATCGTCGCCTTGCCAATCTGGCCTGCTTTGGTTCCCGCAGGGAGAGATGATAATTCGAACTGGATCAGGGTAGTGGCGCCGTTGCCCACATACAGATTCGAGAGGCCGCCATAGTTGGATAAGGTGTTGGCGCTTGTGACAAATGTATCGGCAGCCACGGGTGCATCGATGGCGACGGCTGGAGCCGCCAGAGCCAGCAACAGGGTTGCTGCAATCCACGACGGCGTGTTATGCAGGCTTCTCATTTCAATCTCCCGGTCCTGTAGCCTTTTTGGCGCGTTGAGATCACTTCACTCTCCATTGCAATTCGCCACCGCAAGGTGAGGCGAATTAGGGGAGTATGTATGATTTCTGCCGCAGAGGTTTCGCGCTTTAAGTAGCAGGCGTAGCGGGGAGGTGACTTCGCTAGACATTCGCACTGTCTCATAAATACGCCGAGCTAGTTGGTCACAAATGCTCATCAGTGAAACGCAATCTACTGGACGGGGAGCTAGCCGGTTATCGGGCCAATGTGGCAGATACATATCCTCCGGGCCCGACACACGAGCCAGGCTAAGAACATTCCCTGGCTGGCGCAGAGGAGGGAATCTTCGCCATCAGATATTCGCCCTTTGCTCGTGAATGCTGCCAGTCGCTCGCCATACTCACTAACATTACGAACTCACTGGGCGTGGCAAAATGCAACGTTGATTGTGGCGATCGTCGATTATCTCAGTGACCTAAAACAATCACCGAGGGACACACTGTTTCCGATAAATATCGAGCCATTCTGCCCGGAAACCTGCTTTACTGGCAGCTTACGCCGGGCTTCGGCCAGCGCCCCGCGCTGCCCGGGCGGTCACACCTCTTAGGTATCAGCGACGCGGTTGTCGGATTCGCGAGACAAGGCAGGGGGCTGGTCCGATGGCTTTCGATTACTGCTCCCCGGCAGCTAAGCGTAGACTGCCGTTCATCTCTAATGTGAAGCCAGTGGAGGCACTCGCCGCGAGACACTTCACTCAAGCGGTCGTTGAGATAATTCCCTGCTGCATCGCGATTGCGACTGCTTCGGTCCGATCGCTCGCCTCTAGTTTTTCCAGGATGTGATTTACGTGGTTGCGCACGGTAAATTGACTGATCGCTAACACGCGACCTATCTCTTTGTTGGTTAGTCCCTTCGCCATCATCAACAAGACGTCCTGTTCCCGCGGGCTAAGTCCGATCCTGCCGCCCCGTTCCAGAATTCGATCTGCAATGCTCCTGGGAAAATGGAGATGCCCTTGCGCGACAGAGCGAATCGCACAAACGATCTGGGCGCGAGTCGCATCCTTCATGAGGTATCCTCTTGCGCCAGCCTTGGCCGCGCCATAGATTTCTTCCTCATAATCGAAGCTGGAGAGGACGAGCACTTTCGGCGGCTGCTCGAGCGCCAGAAAGGAGGGCAAGACGTCGAGGCCTGATGTCTTCGGCATGTGCAGGTCTAACAGAATCACATCGACGGTATGGCGCTGGAGAAATGCGAGCGCCCCCTCGGCGCTGTCCACGCCGCCTGCAAGCTGGAATTCGCTCTCCTTCGCCAGCAGGGCCGCGAGGCCGGCACGGACGATAGGGTGGTCATCAACGATCAGAATGCGAATCTGCTTCTGTTCAGTCAGCGTGTCCATGCGGGCCTCGCTTTCTCTTTCGGATACGTATTGCTCGCCAGCGTATTGGGAGCAAAGTACGAGGCAGAACCGCCCGAACGTGGACTGAGGTCCCACGCGCGGGGAGACTATGAATGCGAAATGTTGCGTCGATGCTGGCGGCGCGCCGTCTCATGCCACTGATTCCAAGTCCAGAGGTTTGGTCCCGCAGTGAAAAGCCGCGGCCGTCGTCTCGTATTGTAAGTTTGACGGAGGGTCGCCCGTACACTATCCGCAGAAAGATCGTGCCTGGGTGGCCATGCCTGACTGCATTCGCAATCGCTTCCTGGCCAATGCGAAAAAGAGTGTCACCGATGCGGAGGGGAATGGGCCTAGGCTCTCCCGAAACGGAGGTCGAGAACAGGACAGGTCCACCCTGAATGATGCTATGCGCAGCCATTTCCAGTGCCTTGGCTAAGCCCATTTCATCGAAATTTCCGGGTCGTAGTGCGGCTATGTTCCGCCGGGCCTCGAGGTGTCCCGCGCGAACCATACTGACGGTAGACTCCAACTGCGCGCGCATCGAACTGTCTGGATGAGCTTCATCACACAATGCCTCCAACTGAAAACCAACTCCAGCGAAGCTCTGTGCGAGAGTGTCATGCATTTCCAGGCCCAACCGCTCACGCTCTTCCATCACCGCGCGCCATCGTGAACGCTTAAAACTCGAGTAGAAAAACTGAAGGCTCATTGACAAGGTCAATAGTCCAACGATCAACTCAATCAGATGGCGGGCGCTCCACCATGGCGGCGGCTCGATCATCTGCGCGTCCTCTGCGGAGCGCATGAGCACGACGAAGGGCATTTCATCGCGCGTGAAGGCGGGATCGGTTACGCATATTCCGCGGATGCGCAGTCGACTCCCGTACTTAAGCCGATCGAAGGTCTCCGCGAGACTGGGGTTCTCGGCAATCGCCATGAAGGATTGGCTGCCCTCATCGAACTTCAGCACGAAGGATTTGTCTCCAGCTCGCTGCTTGGAGATTAATCGACCCTCGGTTTCAATGAATTGTGCGTCGAAGGCTCCAGTAGCGGCCTGGGATGCCGTAACGGAGACAGGAGGGACCGCCGCGTGCGACCACAGCAGCCGAACATCTGCGTTTCGAAGCACGGAACTGAAGTCATGGAGTTCAACATCGCCGCGTGCTTCAACAGAATCACCGATCTGTACAGGCATGCCAGCGCGAGGGTGGGGAACGGCTACGCCGCCAGTCGAGTCCTGCACAAATAACATCGGAGACACGAGCGTCACGACTCCATGAACAGTCACCCGGGAGGGATAGTTAGGTGCGAGCAGACGAAGATCGGCAATTGGCAGTGCACTGCGATCCGTCTTGTAATTCTGGAGTTCGCGCTGCATGGGTAGGAAATAGCGCTCCTCTGACCACGAATCGATCAGGCCTGGAGTGGAAGGCCGGTTAAGGCGTTCCGTTGACGGCAGCCGCAGCATTGCTTCCATGTCTCCCTTTGTTGCGGGCCTTACCTCCAGATTGCGCCACGCTGCCCCGGTGGAATACGACTGCAGCCCAAATCTTCCGTGCGTGAGGCATTGAGGATCATGGAACCTCGCGGTGGTAACTTCTCCGCCTTCGGTTATAGACCGGGCGATCAGGCTGCATTCAAAAACGAGAACGGTGAGGTGATACCACTTTCGCGTGTTGAGCCCGGAGCGAACGGGAATCGTCTGGACCTCGTGCCAACCAAAGTCGGCGCGCCCCAGAATCAAAGTGTCATCCAGATCGCGAAGACCGGCAAAATACCCATGATAAGCATCGACGCCGACCTCTGCCTCTGAAGCACGGACCACAAACCCGGCGTCGCCACCCTCTGCGAGCAGTTGAATGTCAGCTTCCACAATATAGTTGGTCCAGCTCGGCGAACCATTCAAGAGTTTGGCGCCACGATCGTCGGAAATATTGAGCATGGCGCCATCAAGCACCTGCCAGGTGCCGCCGAAGGCCTGCCAGCCTGTTTGCTGTGACTGGGCGTCGCCATGACCTCCAAATGAGTCATGAAATCTAGGCTCGCGGTCGACCCAATTGAGATCAGCCAGCCTGGCCGTGATGCCGACAATGCCGAAAACGGTGGCAGCGGCTGCTATCCACATGAGCACCAGATTGGTTCTTCTGTACTTCACCCCCGGCGCCTCATTTCGTGAACCAGCTCAGGTCGAGAATCTCTCGCACAACGGTGGAGTCGAGGTTCGTTTTCGTGACCAACACCGGTTGCTGCCATACCTCGTGCTCCATAGCGCCTTCATGAAGCTCCTGCACCATCAAGGTCATCGCGGCACGACCCATCTGGTAGGTATTCTGCATGATGACGGAATCGATGGCCCCGGTACGAATCGGGGCGATCAGGTTCTGATCAAAGCCAATGAGTCGAATAGCCGGTGTTCTCTCATTTTCTGTCAGAGCGTAATACGCGCCGCGAGTCGAGAATTCGGACAAGGCTACGATCACCCCGATATTCGGGCTTTCTAAAAGGAGTCTTTCCGCGACCTGTTGTTCCTGCGAGACAGTGGGCAGAGCCAGGCTGCGAAATACCACATGGATGCCCGGAAATTCCTGGGCTAGGGTGGTCTCGAGGCTGCGGTCCCGTGCTGCGGTGCTGGTGAGCCTGTTGCTGATGCCCATCACGGCGACTGTGCCTTCGCCGCCCAGAAGTCCGCCGATGCGTCGCGCCGCCATCTGTCCTCCCGTGCGCTCGTCATTCAGCACGTATGCAAGATTCTTTCCGGGCGCAAGTCCAAGATCACTTCCCACTACGACAATGGGCGTTCCGTGATCGAGTGCCCGCTGCACCGGCGTCCGCAAGGGGAGAGCCTCTACCGGAGAGATGATTACACCCCTGGCGCCGCGTCCGATGGCGCTGGTAAGGACGTCGATCTGGCCCTGAACATCGTCTTCTCGCATCGGCGCATTCCAATAAATATTGATCCCCGAGGTCGAGGCCACGCTCTGCAGGCCGGTATGCTCCGCCTCCCACAGCAAAGTTCCGCAGGTCCTGGGAATTGCGGCGACGGTCGGCGGGGACTTGCGGCAACTGAGGAGACAGCAAAGGGCCAAAGATGCCGTGCACTTCACGCAGAAACGCACAAGCTTCCGTCGAGCTAAGTTCCGTCGCTCTAGCGACCCCTTTTTCATCTGATTGATCTGATCGAGCCGGCTCTCGGAAACTGCCTCGGCCTGTCCGGCGCGATTGCAGCCATAGTACACCTGTATCATGCTCGCCTCGACTTGTTCGACTAAGATGCTCCTGCTGGATAAAAGCCTGCCGTTGGAAAGGCGAAGGCCTCGTCCTGGGACCCGGTCGAGGGTGAGGAATTAACGGTAGAGGCATGCGTCGGCGCGGATTCTAAGACTATTTTTTGGCGCAGTAGCAGCTGCGGATCTGATGGAGAGTTGCTTAACTCTGCAAGTCACCAATCCCCGCTTTTGCCGACATCTTTGCGGATTTATTCGCAGCTCGGCACGATCCTTATAAGAAGGCCTGAGTCGCCTCAGTTGAAGCACTCGAAGGAGACAATCTATCAATCCGACTCACGGACAATTGATTCCTAAGCTATGCATATTACTCTCGATCGTTACAGCTATGACTGCGCTTCATGCACAAGCGGGGCGTAGGTATAGTGGTTTGGCTTTACCAACAAAGGCGCTGGCGGCCCAGTCCTTCGGTGCGGATGCGCCCTGGTTTCTTGAGAACGTCCCTTTTTTCGAGATCGACGATCCTGAGATCGAGCAGATTTATTACTATCGCTGGAAGCTTTACCGCTCGCATCTACGCCAGATCGGTCCTCAGGGAACGACCGTCACGGAATTTCTGGATAACGTGCCGTGGGCACGCCAACCCTATACAGACCTGAACGATTCAGCTTCGTTCCATCTGAGTGAAGGTAGATGGCTACGGGATGCGTCTGTCGTCGACTCTCTCATCGACCATTTGTATTCCGGCGGAGCGAATGACCGGCATTTCTCAGAGTCCGTCGCCGCCGCCACATGGGCGACAACACTGGTGACGGGTGACACGTCCCCTGCGGTACGCCACCTCGATGCGATGCGGTACATCTTCAACGAATGGGACGACCACCTGGATCGCGACCGCAATCTCTACTGGGTCGAACCGATAGCCGATGCGACCGAATATACGATCTCGTCGATCGATGCATCCGGATCCGGCTTTGTCGATCACGCCAGCCCTAACGAAACGGAGAACGGATTTACCAAGGGCTTTGCTTATCGTCCGTCGATCAACAGCTATCAGTATGCAAACGCATTGGCGATCGCTGCGATAGCGAAGAAAGCTGCGCGCCCGGATATCGAATTGGATTACTCGGAGCGCGCTGCGGCAATCCGTACCGCGGTATTAGAGCAACTGTGGAACCCGGAGCTGGAACACTTCACTGATCGCTACCAACGGTCGACAAAGTATGCGACTGCCGGCGACTTCATTCGTGGTCGTGAACTGGTTGGATACGTGCCTTGGTTCTACGAGCTGCCCCCCAAAGACTCGCCTATCAACTATGCCCAGGCCTGGAGACACGCCCTGTCCTCCGTAGAGCTAGGGGGCGCATATGGCCTTCGCACAGTCGAACCCACATATCCGCGCTATATGTCGCAGTATCGCTACGACAAGGCCTCGGGTCGCCCGGAGTGCCAATGGAATGGCCCATCATGGCCTTTCCAAACGTCGCAGGCACTTACCGGCATGGCCAACCTGCTCAATGACTATGCGCAAACAGTCATCACGCGCGGTGATTACCTGCGTCTTCTTCGCCAGTACACGCATCAGCATTTTCTGTCAGCAGGGCATCCCGACCTCCAGGAAGACTATAACCCTGACACCGGAAGTCCGATTGTAGGTCTGGCGCGTTCGCACCATTATAACCATTCGACTTACATCGATCTCATACTTAGTGGGCTTATCGGAGTTCGCCCACGCGCGGACAATATCCTCGAAATCAACCCATTGCTTCCGATAGACGACACGAAGAGTAGGCCTATTAGCTACTTTGCGGTACAGGGTCTGGCTTATCACGGCCACGATGTCAGCATCGTCTATGACCGGGACGGTACCCGATACAAGCTTGGTAAAGGCCTCTCGGTATTTATAGATCACAAGCGTCGAGCCGAGGCGTCGCCACTTGGCCGCGTTCTGATCCAACTGCCTCAACCATATCTGGACCCAACCTCAGAGAAGCTCCCGACATTTAAACAAGCTCCGGTCGATCTCGCGGTGAATGTTGGTGTCTCCGGGCCGCCGGTTGCCGAGGCCTCTTCGAGCATGACTCCTGGTTCTGTTGCAGAGGCAATCGATGGGCGGCTTTGGTTTTTCCCGGATATTTCTAATGGCTGGTCTCCTGCGGTCTCGCAGGCTGGTGACAAAGGGAGCTGGTATTCCGTAGACTTCGGTCGCTATCAAAAAATTGCCGCCCTCGAGTTATATTTTCTCGGCGAGGAACCCCTCTATAGTGCACCGGCGCACTACACAGTGCAATACAGGACGGCGGAAGGCTGGCAAGACGTCCCCAAACAGCGTCATGACCCACAGCAACCGATAGCGAACGGGTTGAATCGCGTAGAGTTCGCACCCCTGGAATCGACCGGCGTGCGAATCTTGTTTCAAGCTCCGCCTCGTCAGTCTGTCTTCCGCCTTATCGAGGTCGAGATATTTGGTCTTGATTCTCTCGCCATTAAAGGCTCTCAAAATCGGGGTCGTTCTTAGGAAAGAGAGAACGTTGTCTGCTGTTGAAGGCGACTGCCGTGAAGAAGAGTTTCTCCCGTCGTGGATTTATGGCTTGTGCGGCCGCATCGGTGGTTCCCTCAGCGCTGGCTATCGCGACACGCCCAAGACCAGGTGTGACGACGTTGCTGGCGGGCACTGCGTCGACAGCCATGCGGAAGCCGCAGTCGCCCGAACGGCACGACGCGGGCGTCATCGATTTATCCAGGTCACCTTACGCTACGTTGGCCAACAGGGAGCCCGCTTCGATGCAGGTATGGATCCGTTACACCGAAGCATAAGGGCTGGAGCCTTCTCGGGCTTGAAGAGCCAAGTCGGCCTTGAGAGCGATCAATGTAAGGAAGGTACGAAGGGTGCGCCGGAATGCCGGCATCCTCTTTTAATCTGCCGATGATGTCTTTGCTCTTCTGATCTATTTGGCTTTGACTACTTGGCTTTGTACCATCCATCTGTGGGCACGATGCCGCTGCCCTCTTTGAGCACAACGAGTTGGTTCGCGAGCAAGCTCTTAAATTTCTCGATCAAGCCGCTAGGCCATCTCACTTCAACGTCTGCGGTCTTCTCCATGCCGAGGCCGAAATGCAGGCGCGAATCACTGACTGAGTAGAAACTGGATTGGCTCAGCACCTCCTGGACCTGGACTCTGTGCCCGTAGCGCACCTGCAGGCGCGCGCCGATCCCGCTCCGGTTCGACTTGGTGCCTACCAGCTTTAGCTTGAGCCAGTGGTGATCGCCTTGCAGGTCGTTGCGTAGAAGCGAGGGCGGTTCATTCAAATTAACGATGAGGATGTCGAGGTCACCGTCATTGTCAAAGTCGCCGAAAGCGCATCCTCGACTGCAATGAGCGGCACTGACGCCAGGACCGGCTTTCTCAACGAGTTCCTCAAAAGTGCCATCACCCAGGTTGCGGAACACTACCCGAGGAGTGAGAACCGAGTAGTTAGGTAGGGATTTCGCGAGCTGCGGATAGACCGTGCCGGTGACCATGAAAATATCAGGCCAGCCGTCATTGTCGAGGTCAACGATGCCCGCGCCCCAACACATATAGTTGGTTTCAACGCCGATCTTCGCGGCCAGGGTTACGTCGTCAAAGTATCCTTTGCCGTCGTTGCGATAAAGGCCATTCGTGTCATCAGAGAAATGGGTCTTGAACAAGTCGAGGGCGCCATCGAGGTTATAGTCTCCAATTCCGATGCCCATTCCCGCCTGCTCCATGCCGTCTTCGCTGAGAGCCACCCCGCGCACCACACCTTCCTCGCGAAAAGTCCCGTCATGGTTATTCATCAACAGAAGGCTTGGGGTGGAATCGCAAGCTACGTAAATGTCCGGCCACCCGTCATTATCGAGGTCGGCAGCAACCACACTCATACCATAGCTCTCGTGGAGACCGGCAATGCCCGCCTGCTGGCTTACGTCGGTGAAAGTCCCGTCTCCGTTATTGCGATAAAGGGAGTGACGTCCCGTAGGCAGGCCCCGCGGGCCACACTCCACGGGCACTCCCTTCCAGGTACAGTTGCTGTTCGCCCCCGGTTTCGGAACGTGCGCGAGATCGAACTTGATGTAGTTAGAAACGAAGAGATCGAGATGGCCGTCGCGGTTGTAGTCGAAAAACGTGCACCCGGCACCCCATCGGGGGACGTCGTTCGACAGACCCGCCGCCTTTGTTACGTCCGTGAAGGTCCCGTCGCCGTTGTTGCGATACAACTTGTTCTGGCCGAAGTAGGTGCAGAACAGGTCTTCAAAGCCGTCGTTGTTATAGTCGCCGACGCATACTCCGCAGGCCCAACCTACGTCTTGAAGACCGCTTTTTTCCGTTACATCGGTAAAGGTACCGTCGCGATTATTTTTATAAAGACGATTAGTGGCACCGGGGGGCGCTCCCGCCAAACGCGTACCGCTCAGCAAAAAAATATCTATCCAACCGTCGTTGTCGTAGTCGAAGAAGGCACAGCCGCAGCCCGTCGCCTCGAGGATGTAGTCCTTGTTGTCGGGCTTCCCGTAGATCACTGGCTGCGTCAGTCCCGCAGTGTGTGCGACATCGATGAAATGGGCATCGAAAGGGCGGCCCGACGGAAGGGGTTTCTTCTGCGGCTTCACGACCCGAGTTGCCTCGCCCTGGCCGACCGCTTTGGCGGCCGACGCCAACAGAGAAGTTACAACGAAGGAACGGCGGGTGATTTTCGTCATAGAATGAATTGGCCGCATGCGGTGAGTGGTTGGAGGTTCAACGTTGGTCGTTCAACATTCGCTGCTGTGAAGCAGAGCATCAGCGTCAGTATAAGCATTCGTGAGGCAAAGATTCTCCGATCCGCAATGCGGTCAAGCCTGGTAGTTCATCACATGTCGCCATCCGTGAATGTTGAACTTGGCAGATGGGAAGAAAGGAAGAGATTTCTTGACAGGAGCGCCGGCTTGCTCGCCGCGACGCAGCAGGAGAGCAGGATGAACGTTGAGCGTCTTTGGGCCGTGTGCTCCCGAAACCTAAGGCCCTTTCTGGCTCGGAAGATCGTCTTCATCGGGCTACTGGTATCGGTCGCGATACCCGGGCTGACGGTCCCTGGACTGGGGCAGAGCGGCTCTCGCACGGAACCATTACAGCAGATTGAGGCAGCACAGAAGATTCAAGCTGCGCTGGGGACGAGAGACTTTGCGGAAGCATTACGACTGACTCAATCGGCGTTGCCACATTTCCCCCGAGATGCGAAGCTGTGGACGATGCAGGGCATCGCGTTTTCCGGCCTCGGGCAGATCCATGAAGCGCTGACAGCCTACGACAAGGCGCTGAGTATCAAGCCAGACTATCTTCCTGCGCTGCAAGGTGCGGCCCAACTTGAATACGAGTTGGGCAGCGCTCATGCCATCCCACTCCTGGAGCGCATACTGCGTCTGCAGCCGGGCGATCCGACCAGCCATGCGATGCTGGCTGTGTTGGCCTACAAACAGCATGACTGTGCGACCGCGTTAGAGCATTTCGCCGCGAGTCTCCAGGTCGTTTCAACGCACCCTGGCGCCCTGTCGGCGTACGGCCGCTGCCTGATGAACCTGGATCGCCCTGCGGACGCGGTTCCGGTGTTTCAGCAAATTGTGACTCAGCTCCCCGATGACTCTCATGCGCGCTACGAACTGGCAGCCGCGCAAATTGCCGCTCACCAGGACAAGGATGCGGAGGAGACGCTCCAGCCATTGCTGAAGGTCACCACGCCGGACCCCGACACGTTGGACCTGGCTTCATCTGCCTACGAAGAGGCGGGGGACACGCCGAAAGCGGTGGAGCTGCTTCATCAAGCCATCGTGGCGAGCCCCCAAAATTCGAAATACTATCTGCACTTTGCTACCTTGTCGTTCAACCACCAGTCATTCCAGGTCGGGATTGATATGGTCGATGTCGGGTTGAAGGAGAATCCATCTGAGGCCTCGCTTTATGTTGCGCGCGGCGTTCTGTATATCCAGCTCGGTCAGTTCGACAAGGGTGAAGCCGATTTCCAGACTGCGATCCGACTCGACCCGACGCAGGCGTCCGGAGCGGTCGCGCAGGGGATGGCGCAAATCCAGCAGAGCAACCTCGACGATGCGTTGGCCACGGTGAAAGCGCAGCTCGAGAGCCACCCTGCCGAGGCGTTCCTTTATTATCTAAAAGCTCAGATCCTGATCCAAAAGGGCGCGGCGGCTGGCAGTCCCGATTTCAATGAGGCGATTGCGGCCGCCACGCGAGCTACGCAGATCCAGCCTGACTTTGTTCTACCGAGAGATATCCTGGGCAACTTATATCTGAAGTCCGGGAAGCTAGACCTCGCTATCGAGCAATGCCGGCTGGCGATACGAGGCAATCCTTCCGATCAGGAGGCGCTGTATCACCTTATCCAGGCGCTTCGACAGAGTGGAAACGGATCGAAGCAGGAAATGGCGGAATTAGTGCAGCGGCTTTCGGACCTTCGGCAGCAATCGCGGGAGCGGGAGGCCACTGCCAATAAATATAAAATCTACGAGCCGGGTCAGAACAGGCCGGCAACCTCCCAGCACTAATTGAGCGCCTGGGGTGGAGTGTCGCCTTCAATCAGCTTGAAACGATAGCGGTCACGCTCATTTTTCTCAGCCTCCTGACGTAGCACGGCAAGGCGTTTCAGCAGGTTCGGAATTTCCTGCGTCTCTTCTCTCTTTCTAAGCGCCTGGATAAGGTGATAGACAGCCGCCTGATCGGCTGGATTGCTGGCAAGGGCCTTCCGGCATTCAACCGCAGCCTCCTGGTAGTTCCCGGACTGCAAGTAGAGTTTTGCTAATACTCCGTGGGCAGCTCCCAGGGTGGGCTGCAGTGCGATTGCCCTTTGGGCCGATCTAACTGCCAGCCGAAACCCGGGCGCACTTGAATCCGAATGACTCTGGGCTAGTATCTCCGCCTGCAGATAGAGCAAAAGAGGATCGTTCTGGTTGCGCGCGAGGGACGCCTTCACCTTTAGCAACGCCCGATCAAAATCATTTGCCTGGGCGGCCGTCAATCCCTGAGCAGCAGCGCTGAGAGATTGGCTGGGGTCCAGTTCGTATGCCTTCTCAAAGTCCTCCTCCGCCTTGTCATACTGCGTCAACTGAACGTAAAGAACGCCACGAGCGAAATAGAGTGGTGCCGCCTTAGGCTGGAGCGCCATGCCGTCGTTGATCACCTCGATGCCTACCTGGAACGAGCCATGGGCGTAGGAGATGTTGGCGAAGTCGAGGTACAGATTTACGTTCCGCGGATCCAGAAGAATGGCCTGCTTGATCGAGCCGACTGCCTGCGTTGTGTCTTTCGCTTCTTCGTAGGCGCTGGATGCTAGTTCGAGAGTGCCGGCATTGGGAGTGCCGGTCTTTAGCAGCGGCGCCAGTGTGGCCAGGGCGGCGGTGGGCTGGTTGGCCATCACCTGGACGGAGGCCAGCAGCTGCCGTTCGCTCTCACTGCCCGGGTCGAGTGCCAGGGTGCGCTGTATGGTCTTAGCAGCCTCATCGAACCGCTTAACCTTGACCAGGCAGACGGCGTAGGCGTGCAGCGCGCCCGGTTGAGAGTCGAAGAGCGTGCCGGCCATTTCAAATTGCTCGACCGCTCCCGCATAGTTTCCCAGCTGGTAATAGAGAACAGCCAACATGCCATGACTCGTCAGGTCGGCGGGCCGCATGCGCATAACGTGTTCGATAAGCGGGATCGCGGCCGGACTGCCGGCTTCATACTCGATCTGAGCCGCGCCCTGCAACGCCGGCAGATCGTCCGGCGAAATCCTCAATGCCCTGCGAAAGGACATCAACGCTTCTTTGTTCTTCCCCTCGCCGATGTAAGCCGAGCCTTGCATCGCCCAGAGCTGAGCGTTAGCCGGATGGGACGCAAGCGCGGGCCGGAGCAGTTTGAGTGCCCGCTCGTAATTCTTGTCTTGTAGTGCCGAGACGATCGGCGAGGCTTTCTCTATGGTGGCTTGTGCGAGCAGACACGAAGACAGAGAGACCAGAAGAAGAATGCGATGTCGTCGGATCACCGGAATGCTTGTCCTATCTACTGCCTTTAAATCAGCTAACGGTATGGATCGAGACTACCGATATTAGTCGCTGCCTCACGTCAAGTCACTTGAAATTGTCTGCCACTTAGGAATAAGAAAGCCGGTCCACCTCATCGAGAGGTAAGCCGGCTCTCTTGCTATTCCAGGTTGGCGCCGTCAGAAGTAGAGACGCCCGCCGATCTGTACGAATCTCGGCAGGTGGGATTGGGTGGCCTTGCCGAAATTTCCATCGGGAAGGTTATTATCCACTCCAAGCAGATTGGGGCGGTTGAAGAGATTGAAGCATTCGAATCGTATCTGGAATTTGATTCTCTCAGTAATCGGGGTCTCTTTGTAGAAGTTTGCGTCCGTCTCGGCAAAATTTGGTTCACGGAACTGCCCTGTTTTCTCTGTGCCACCGGAACCGAAGGTGGGCACCGTGAAGTCGCTCAAGGGTATCGATCCATTCAAAAATGCGCTCCTCGACGTATTCTGTTTATAACTGGAGGCATTAGGGTAGTCGAGGTTAACTCCATCCGCGTTGTAGTCACCGCTGTTGGGGCCATAGCCTATGGCAGGATTTGCAAAAGTCGGGCATGCGCCCGCGTTAGCGCAAATAGGTTGGTAGTTGTTGAAGTTAGCGACCGTAAAAGGCTCGCCCGACTGGTATATGCTGGTGCCGCTGATGCCCCACCCGCTTGTTGCGCGTCCAATAAGCCCACGCTCACCATTGAGGCCTCTGAGCTCATAATTAAAGCTGAGTGAGACGCGGTTGGGCACATCCCACAGTGACGGCCCATAATACTGTCCGGGGTTATCGGGTGTTGGATATGCTCCCGCATCATCCTTTGAGCTGGAGTGAGTATAAGAGCCCTCGAAGAAACCTCGAGAAAAGCGGCCTTTGAAATCGACGTATACGCCCTCGTAGTTGCCATAGCGATCATTCTTCGCATAGGTAATAGCTCCGAAGCTCGGGTTTAGGCCGGTGGAATTAAGGCTTTCATGAGTGATCAGGTCGTCGTTTACAACGTTGATATTGACACCGTAGGACACGCCACCGGTATTGTTACCTGCGCCGACGATGTTATAGGAGTGGGATCCGGAGTAACCAACGCTGGCTGCGAAGAACTGTCCGATCCTCCGCTCCACCGCAAGGGACCAGACATTAGCCTTTGGTGACTTCAAGTTGGGATCGATAGCGCCGATGTTGAACCTGGCGCCGACAACTCCTCCTTGCGAATTCAGGCCACCCTGAAAGGTCGGATAAGTAAAACCGAAGGGAGCCTTGTTGCTGTTGCCCAGGGCAAAGATAGGCGCCTGTGCTGTAGCTGTTCCGCCCGGAATAAAGCCCGGTGACACCAATCCCGGAGGACTGCCACGAAACTCTTCCTGAACGTTTGCAGACGTCAGCCAGTTGTTATAAAGTCCGCCTCCGCCGCGCACCACCCATGTGCCGGCGCCGGTGGGATCCCAGGAAAAGCCGACACGAGGGCTGAACAGATTATTGACAGAGTGAAGCAGAGCGTTATGGGTGGCCTTTGCAAAGCCATTGGCGATTTTTTGCTGCTCGGTATTACCGGTACCGAGATAGAAGTTGCCGAATACGGTGCTCGCGTTCTGTGAATATGGGTTTCCGCTGTCGTCATAGCGCAGGCCGAGTGTCAAGGTGAGATTCTTCCGCGCTTTCCAGGTGTCCTCAGCAAACAGTCCGAAGGTACGCGAAGCTGCATCCCAACTCGCTAATTGCTGTTTGCCAGTGGCCGGATTGTAAAACACCCCCCCCTCTCCATTGGGCGAATCCTGTGCCAGGGTAAGGATATTGTTGAAGCCGAAAGACGGCGTAGCCCAGGGGCCTTCGAAGTTTTCGACGTCATCGCCATACCAACCTTCATAACCGAACTTCAGAACGTGGGCTCCGGCGACATGGGTAAGAACGTCACGCCAATGATAGTTGTGCTGGATGAAATCACCCTGAGCAAAGCCGACACCGAACGCCTGCCCGCCGTCCATGTTGATGTCCGTACTTATATCTGGAACGGTGTAATCCTTAGCTCCCGTTCCGAGGTTACCCTCTACCCGGCTGACGCCGAAGGAGACGTCATTCAAGGTATTGGGAGTGAATGTATGAGACCACGTGATTTGAGGGGAGACCTGAAAGGTTGGGTTCAGAGTTGAGAACTGGGGCGTCGCGGTTGCCGAACCACTGGTCAAAAGTGTCCTGTAGATGCTGGCGTAGACCCGGTCATTGTTGAAGTCTTGATCGAGTCGACCGAAATACTGGGTGCCATTTCGGATTGCGGTCGCGCCAAGGAAGCCGCTGTCGATCATTGGCAACCCGCACGGTATCAGATCCGTCGCCGCGGTGTTGCAACCGTTGACCCCGGTACCCAGCACCTGCTGCGCAGTCTGCACCACAGTTGGGTTGCTCAGCCCAACAGGAAGATAGGTATTGAGTATATGGGTACCGATTGTGCCTGCCAGCGCCGGGGTCGCCCTAGTGAAAGCGAGGAACTGCGGGTCGGCGAAAGTATAAGTTCCCCCAGCACTGATGGATGACCGCTTAGGCTCCACGGCAAACCAGAAGAAGAGCTTGTGGTGGGGAACAACGGGGCCGCCAACGGCAAAGGATAAGTCGTTTTCATGGAAGGGTTTGTATGCGCCTGAGAAATGCTGCTTGGCGAACATCTTCTGGTAGTTGAAATAATCGGCTGCAGACCCATGAAACCGGCTCGTGCCGGATTTGGTCGTAAATACGGTCTGTAGTCCCGCGGCACGACTGTATTGACTCGAGAAAGTGTTGACCTGAATGCTGGTTTCTTGAATCGAGTCCGGAGTAGGAGTGAGATTCAATACCCCCTGGCGAATTCCACTGGTCACGTCGAGGCCATCGACAATGTATTGATTATTGTCAGAGCCCTGGCCGTTGGCACTCGCATCTACCGCCTCTTCTGTCGAAAAGTTGTCTGAGCCGCTGCCCGGAGTGCCGGCTAATGCGCCCGTTCCGAGGCCTGAGACGCCTGGCGCCAAAGTCACCAACGTGACGAGGTTACGTCCGGCAATCGGCAATTGGGCGACTGCCTCCCGGTCGAGCGTCAGCTCGGTGCGGCTGTCGGCGGTATCAACTATCGGCGCATCAGTCGTCACGGTGACGGTTTCACCCGTCGATCCAACCTGCAGAGCGATCTCGATGTTCAAGTTTTGCTCAGTCAGCAAGGTAACGTCGTTTTGCGACTTCTTGAAACCCGATGCTTCCCCGATGACGGAGTACGCGCCTGGCGAGATGCTGGCAAAATTGAAGTTTCCCGCCCCGTCGCTGGTGGTACTACGGGTCTCCTTTGTCGCCGCGTTGATGAGTTGGACATTGGCCTTGGGAATGGCCGCACCTGTGGTATCGTGCACTACGCCTTGGATGCTGGAGTTGAACTGGGCCCGACCTACCCCGGTGCAGGCCAGCGCCAATGCCAGACCCAACGCTGCATTGCACGTTCTACGGAATTTCCTCGCCATTTATATTGCCTCCACAATCAAATAACTCAATCGTTGCGTGCCCAGTCATCGCCCGCTGGTTCTAAGCTTCGCGGCATCCTACAGCGTCGAAATTACGGGAGGATATGGTACAGATGTACTATGTCGCCGAAGCATATGACTCATATCTAATGCCTCCAGATCAAACCAGGGACGGCGGGATAGACGAGTTGTTCGGCAGATTCATGAGAATCTCGCAAGCCATCACAGTAAACGTCTCTGGTAGTTAGCAGGAGGTAGTTTTGAACGGGCCAACTCGTCGTTTCTTTCTAAAACTGACCGGTGTGACAGCGGGATCGGCGCTGCTGCAAAGCTCCCTTCCCGCCTGGGCAGACGGCTTAATCCCGCCGGCCATCACGCCCCCGTTGGCCCTCTTCGATTACTCTCAGGTGCAACTGTTCCCAGGACCTCTCCGCAGTCAGTTCGATCACAATCACGAGCTGTTCCTGAACTTAGATGAAGACGCTCTCCTCAAACCCTTCCGCCAACGCGAAGGGATGCCCGCGCCGGGACCGGATATGGGTGGCTGGTATGATAATGGGACTGACTTTAACTCCGTAGATAACTTTCATTCCTTCATTCCAGGACATAGCTTTGGGCAATATGTCTCCGCGCTGGCGCGTGCTTACGCGGTCACTGGGTCAAAACCTACCCAGGAGAAGATCCACCGACTAGTTCGCGGTTTTGCAGAGACTATCAGCCCGCAGGGAAAGTTTTATGTCGACTACCATCTACCCGCTTATACATACGACAAGACCAGCTGCGGCCTGATCGATGCTCACCAGTTCGCACAAGATTCCAATGCCATGAGTGTCCACTGGAGGGCCACCCAAGCAGCGTTGCCCCATCTACCTGAGAAGGCCCTTAGTCGTGCCGAGCAGCGTGCTCGCCCCCATAAGGTCGTCGCCGACACATGGGACGAGACCTACACGCTTCCGGAAAACTTCTTTCTGGCTTATTTGCGAAGCGGAAAGTCAGCTTACCGTGATCTTGCGGTGCAATATATTGAGGATAGCTACTTCGGCCCACTGGCAGATGGGCATAACGTGCTTCCCGGCGAACACGCCTACAGCCATGTAAATGCTCTGAGTTCGGCCGCCCAGTCCTATCTAGTACTAGGCCAGGATAAATACCTGCGCGCAGCCGTCAATGGTCTTCGCTTAGTTGAGGAGCAAAGCTACGCCACCGGAGGATGGGGACCAGATGAGGCTTTCGTGGAGCCTGGACAAGGACTACTGGGAGCCAGCCTGGGCACAACTCACTCCAGCTTTGAGACCTGTTGCGGTGCCTATGGGCATTTCAAGATAACCCGCTATCTACTGCGAATCACTAGAAACTCGCGCTACGGCGATAGCATGGAACGTGTTTTGTATAACACAATCGCCGGTGCTACTCCCATTCTGGAGGACGGAACCACCTTTTATTACGCTGATTTTGGCGATGATGCGAAGAAAGTGCACTATGGCAGTAAGTGGCCCTGTTGTTCAGGTACTTTTCCGCAACTTACTGCTGATTATGGAATAAGTTCCTACTTTAGAGAAGCGCGCGGCATTTATGTGAACTTGTTCATTCCGTCCCGCGTTTCCTGGTCTCAAAATGGGACCCCCTGTGAACTTGCTCAAACGACTAGCTATCCGTCTTCCAACAAGACTCAACTCGGGTTCACACTGCCTCGACCTGAGAGCTTCACAGTGAGTGTTCGAATTCCAGAGTGGGCGGGCCCAAAGACCAGAGTCTCGGTCAATGGTGGTCGCGTTGAGGGTGAGATGGCTCCTGGAAGGTTCCTGCCTGTATCGCGAACGTGGAAGGACGGCGACAGGATAGAGGTGGAACTTGATATGTCCTTGCGACTCGAAGCCGTAGACAGCGAGAATCCTAACCGGGTCGCTCTGATGTATGGACCCATCGCTCTACTTGGGGTTGATGAAATCCCTCCACACATCTTACGGAAGGATTTACTGGCGGCGACAAGAGTTTCTCCATCGGGAACTGATTGGCAGGTACAGACAAGCAGTGGGACACTAACTTTGCGCCCATTCGCCTCGATTATGAGCGAGAACTATCGCTTATATCAGCTAGTTAGTAGTTGACGGTCCCGATCGAATGGGAAGGCTGAATTGTGCTGGCCACCGACCCAAGTATTAGTCTCTGGAGCGGGTGCCTCGGACAAAATCTTCTTAGCGTGATGTTGGGGCAGCGAGAGACTGAGGGTTGTACGTCGGCACATTGCTGTCTGCAAAAGAATTGCGCTAGTGAGAAGTAAGAGCGACTCCGACTGTTCACTGTTTTCGAATAGACATAGTAGTCCTGCTACCTTGACAAAGATCAGCGAGTGACTTTCAGCAATTGCGGAGGGCCTGGCTGCCGACCTCGCATATCGGTTCGGTCATGATTTGTAAACTTTGATGCTGAATTACTCATCATGTGGAAGCAAACCAATTCAGTGTGCGGTCAGCATGCATGAGGTCACTAAGGATTTGCCCAACTCGGTTACCCACTCTCAGTCTTCGACGACGCCCCTATCGGCTTGCCGAGTAGACTCTGAGACCGCCTAAGTCACGAGTAGGTAATAACCAGTGGTCGATGAGTGACTTGGCGATTTGCGCTCCTTCACCCCAGCTGGGTAGATGGCAATCGGAAACCTGTGCCGGTAACGCTTTTTATTGCGCCGCTTTAGCGGTCTCCAGGTGCCTTGGGTGGGCTGAAGTGTTTACCTGAGCCGCATTCGAATGTAGCTTTTCTCAGCCGGACAGAGGATAATATCCCTGCCCGATACCAACATGCATTCCTCACATTTCATCCCGGGGTCGCGCCGGTTCCGATTCGAAATGTTCGAGTTCGACATGGGGACCGGAGAACTCCGAAGAGGCGGAGTCAGCCTTTTGCTCCAGCCCCAACCGGCGACCCTGCTCGGTCTGCTGTTGTCCCCTCCGGGCGAACTGGTGCGCAGGGAAAGCATCCGGAAAGCGTTGTGGGGCGATGACACGACGGTGGACTTCGAGCTCGGGATGAATCGATGCGTCCGCCAACTGCGGGCAGCTCTGCTGGATAACGGGGAAACGCCGCAATACATCGAAACGCTCCCCAAGCGTGGATATCGCTTTATCGCTTCCGTCTCCGTAGAGGCTCCTGTCTCCGCCCCCGCCGCTCCTGTCTCCACCCTGGCCGCTCCTCCTGCTCCCAGCGAGTCAGCGCGACGCTTCTCACATCTCACGGCGTCTCAACCGGAGCCTTCGATCGCCGTTCTGCCTTTTGCGAATCTGAGCGGCGAACAGGGGGACGAGTATTTCAGCGATGGGCTTACCGAAGAGATCACCAACACGCTGGCGCAGATGGCAAACCTGAAAGTAATTGCCCGTACCTCCGCATTCGCCTTCAAAGGCAAGAACGAAGATGTCCGCAAGATCGCCGGAGCGCTGGGCGTAAACCATGTGCTCGAGGGCAGCGTACGCCGTGCCGGAGCACTTCTGCGCATCACGGCGCAGTTGATTCACGCCCAGGATGGCGCTCATCTTCTTTCCAAACGATATGACCGCGAAATGACTGACGTTTTCGCAGTTCAGGAGGAAATCTCGACAGACATCGCGGAGATGCTGAAACTACAGTTCACCGTCCGGCACCAGCCCGCGACCGATCTGGCCGCCTATGAGAGCTTCCTGGAAGGCCGTTTCCATTGGCATAAATACACTCCGGCAGGCTTCGACCGGGCCTTCGACTGTTACCGGCGCGCTGCCGCGATCGATCCCAACTATGGGCGCGCCTATACCGGCATGGCCGAATACTATGTGGCGATGGTCACCGAAGCCGGCGCCTCGGCGCTGGATTTTTTGCCCAAAGCGGCCATCGCCGCGCACCGCGCGCTCGATTTGAACCCGGAGGATGCTGAGGCGCACGCTACGCTGGGCCAGGTGGCGGCCATGCTCGACTATGACTGGACAGCAGCGGAATCGTACTTTCGGCGCGCCCGCCAACTCAGTCCCACCACCCATGTCCGGATGGCCTACATCATGTGGTTCCTGATTCCGCAAGGGCGCACGGAGGAGGCTCTAGCGGAGTGCGATGAGGTATCGTTCCAGGACCCTCTTCTTCTGGTTGGGCGAACTGTCAGAGCCAGCGTGTTGATTTTTGGGCGGGCTTACGATGCCGCCGTGGAATGCTGTCTGCGCGTGCTTGAGATCGACCCCGATTTCGTGAAGGCGCTGCAGTTCCTCTCCAACGCTCGTCTGCTTCAGGGCCACGTTGAGGAAAGCGTGCAGATTGCCGAGCGCATGGTGGGGATATTGGGCAGGTCGTATCTGGGTCTGTCGATTTTGGGAATGGCCCAGGCGGCCGCGGGGGACCGTGACGGGGCGCACCGCACCCTGGAGGATATCCACCGGTTGCCCCACGCGAGCCAGGGGGCTCCCAGCTTAATCGCCGGATTTTACGCCATGCTTGGGGATAGAAAGAATGCTTTGACATGGATGAAACGAGCCATCGAACGCCGCGATCCACGCATGTTGTGGAGGCCGACTCATCCCTGGTCGGACGCCCTGACCGCTGATCCGCAGTTCCGGGAACTCGTCGCGAGCATGAACCTCCCCGTGGCGGACGTGCTATCGATAGCGCCATAGCGCAGGCGCGGTTACAGGGTTGTACTTTGACCGATCGTGGCTGGTGGCATGAATCAAGTGCCATCGATGTGCAACCCTTTGAGGTTCCGACCGTCGCTTCGAGGCGTTGCTTCGCGTTATCAACCTCGTTCTCTCTCATCACGTCTATAGCCCACGGGAGTGGTGGCCAACAAATTTCGCTCCTCGCATCTCACTACAATAAAAGGGCTTATGGGAGCATGAAAAACGCATGTGGAACGCATCCGCAGATCATAGAGTCTGCTCATCAGCCCGGCTAGAGTCGGAGTTGTAGATAATCCACTCCTTGAGGTGATTCATGCGTTTCAATCGTTCTTCGCTCCTTTCCGCACTTCTGGTGCTCGCTTCCACTTCCACGCTGCATGCTGCACCAACCGGCGTCCTTACCTGCGGCTCTACGCCGACCAACATCAGCTACTTCAACCTCGGCGCGGTGGCTGGCCCCAACTCGGCTCCCACCGAAACCCTTACCATCCACACGGCATTGCATCAATTCCCCACCCTGTTCAATCTGCTGGGAACCGACCAGGGTCCTTGTACCCTGACGCACAACGGCCTAACTTACACGGTGAGTTCCGCCATACTGACTAACCTGAACGCAGTAAGCGGCGCGCAGAGCACGGGCAACGCTGGTTCCTCGACGTATGTTCAGGCCATCTTCCAGGTTACTGGGGTCAGCGCCTCTGCGGGCAACAACAGCGACGGAGGCCCCAATAGCAGCGGTGACGACGGCGGATGGGACCGCGTAAGCAACAACCCCAGCCCAAACCTGCCCGCCGCCGGTAGCAGCACGGGAACCGGCACAAGCGGCCCG
>DASWUZ010000357.1:0-5717 GCA_036401395.1 Acidisarcina sp. | reverse complement strand
GCCGAAACTCTCGGCGCACATTCCATCCTCGTCTCCGGTGGAGTGGCAGCGAACCGCGAACTGCGGGTCCGGTTCACCGCCGAGGCGGGGGAACGCGGGCTGCCGATAGCCTTTCCATCGATGGCCCTGTCAACCGACAACGCCGCCATGATCGCCGCCGCGGCCTGGCCGAAGTTGCTGGCACGCGACTTCGCCCCGGCGACGCTATCTGCCGAGCCTAACCTTAAACTTGGGTCCACCCCGACGCACGAGGGAAACTGAAACAGACTGTAGGGCTATCCTTAGAATATCAACTCAGGGGGGCACTACGCCAAAGATTACGACGGAATAAGCGGAGCATGTTCAGCAGCTTAGCCGTTCACCAGAGGCGCGAAGCTATTGACAAGATTCGTCGCCGCGCTGATGCCAGCACTTTGTGCCATCGCCCGAAAGCACCTGTGTGACAACGAACAACATGCAGCACTCCAAATGTCCGTAACCCTCCAGGGAGGGGTTCTGCCATCGAGCTGAATCGCAATTATCCACTCCTTCGCTTACCGACAGAACGCTTTTTTCGTTGTCGGTCAAAGCGCTCCATGTTCTTGTTGAGAAGGTCGTTTGCAAAGCTCCGTACCAGCAGTGCTTCCAATTCATTAATCATGCCATCCGATACCTTGTAAGCACTAAAATAGGAAGCTAGCTCATGAAGGGGTACAACATGGCTTCCAATCTGCCGCGACTTCTCTTCCGGGGGGCGGTACTTAACACGGTTTTCCGGATGTCGGACCCTCTTGATCTGCTGCACTTCACCCCGATCCCGATTGAAAGCCGAGTTCATCTCAAGCCAGAGACTCTGGCGTTTCGCTTTTCCCGCGTAAATCGCACTACCGCGACTGTCGAAAAAGACATAGACACCTTTTGATTCTTCAAGCTCCTTTTTGAGGCCTGAGCGATACGGATGTGGGTTCGCACCTTCGACCTTTTCGCTGAACAGTTCCGAGCGAGCCTTTTGCTCGTACTTCTGAATTCGATAAAACTCAACGACAGGTTGGATGGTATTCAATTGAGTTTCTCTTTCAGCGGACTTCATAGCCTTGGAGACAAGACCTGCGAGTTGAAGGGCTGAAATGTCCTTTGTGCGTTTCCAGTTCTGGATCGTGACCTCAGTCACCCCTATGTGGTGAGCTAAAGCCCTGTCCGTCTTAACACCCAGCTTTTTCTTAAGGGCAGTCAGAGCCTTGTCTCCATTCACCGGATGAGTCCTCCCAATAGGAAACTGGGCAATTCTAACCAAGTGAAGGCCAAATGAATACTCATTAGCGACGCCCCTGAAAGAAAAACATCGAGGCGCTACAGGGGAAATCTCAACGCACGGTCCCGGCATATTCCGATTCGACCTGGATCAAACAGCTCTCCAGAATATCCAGCGCAATCGTCCCCTCATATTCATTCACCACCAGCGGCGGAGAAAGCCGCAGCGTCGACTCGCCGCAGCCGAGGATCAGCAGTCCGCGTTCGAATGCCAGCTCGACGATGCGATCTCGCCACATGCCTGCGGGTTCGCGGGTCGTCTGACTTTCGACGATTTCGACGCCGATCATCAGCCCGCGTCCTCTTACGTCGCCGACCATGGGGTGCAACAACGGCCAGGTGCGAAGCCGTTCAACGATGAGTTCACCCTGGGTGGCGGCGTTAGGAATGGCCTCGCGCTCAAGAATGTCAATCGTAGCGAGCGCCGCCGCAATTGCTACGGGATTGCCGCCAAATGTCGAAGCATGTGACCCCGGCACCCAGTCCATAATCTCGGCGCGGGCCATGCAGATACCGAGCGGCATCCCGGAAGTTATGCCCTTGGCCATGCAGACGATGTCAGGATGCACGCCGGTATGCTCGATGGCCCACCACTTGCCGGTGCGGCCTGCGCCGGACTGCACTTCATCGGCCACCAGCAGGATGCCGTGGCGGTCGCAGATCTTCCGCAGCTCCTGCATGAAAACTGTAGGCGCGACTACGTAGCCGCCTTCGCCCTGGATAGGCTCAACGAAAATCGCGGCCACCTCTTCGGGAGCGAGGATGGAGTGGAAGAGCTTTTCTTCGATGTAGCGGGCGCAGCCCACGGCAAATTCTTGCTGCGCGGCGTCGTCGCCGGTCGTGCCCCTGTAAACATACGGATAGCGAACGTGGGTGATGCCGGGCACGAGCGGGCCGAAGCGGCGGCGCTGCTGCGGCTTCGAAGCAGTCAGCGAAAGCGCCCCCATGGTACGCCCGTGAAACGCGCCGTGGAACGCGATCACCTGGTGGCGGCGGGTGTGGTAGCGGGCCAGCTTCAGCGCGCATTCGACTGCCTCCGCGCCGGAGTTGCCGTAGTAAAAACGGTGCGGGCCGGGCATCGGCGCGATGGCCGAGAGGCGCTCCGCGAGGGTGACCAGGCCTTCGTAATAGAAGTCGGTGCCGGACATGTGAATCAGCTCCGCGGCCTGTTGCTGGATGGCGGCGACCACTTCGGGATGGCAGTGCCCGGTTGAAGTTACGGCGATCCCGGCGGAAAAGTCGAGGAAGACATTGCCGTCAACGTCTTCAACGCGCAAGCCGCGGCCGCGCTTTGCCACCAGCGGGTAGGAGCGGGTATAGCTGGGCGAGATGTACCGGTCGTCGGCGTCGACGATGGCGCGCGCCTTCGGCCCCGGCAGTGGCCCGCGCAACGCCGGACCGTACTGGCTCATGATTTCGCGGCTCATCGCGGCGCGAGGGGAGCCCGCACCATGGACGTGTCCATTTGCCGCGGCTTTGATTGCTGCCTTTGGTGGACCCGGTGGGGCAATGGGGCTAACCACGGGCTCGGGGTTAATCAAGTGAATGGTGTTCATTGTCTTTTCCTCAGCTGGCTGCGATTGCGCGTTGACTGAATGGGACCGCAGGCCCGGAACATGATCGAAGCAAAGATCCGCGGTGCTTATTGATCGAAGAAGAGCCGGGCTTCCGGCGTCGATGTTTGCGGATCCGCCTGGAGCTCTGCGCTCCTGGAAGTTTCCAGTTACGACAGCAGCTTGCAATCATCCCTAACCGAAGCGTGAATCAGCCGCGAGGCCTCAATAAGCTAGTCGCCGCCGAAGAGACTGGGGCGGGTCTGCATGGGCAGCACGCAAAGATGCTTGCGGGGTGCGAGAGAGCGCACGAAAGCCCTAACCGGAGTCTGTGACGCAATGATGCGGGAGCCGGCGCGAAGCGCAGCAATGCCGATCGCCGCAACCCATCCGGATTGTGTAAACACACTCATTCCGCCACCGTGATTCCGCGAGAATAACACGGAAAGCGGGCGGGTGATATCAGCGAGTTACAGATGCGATGGAGAATCTCATGGAGTGGGAACGGCACGTGCCCCGAGCGGATGATCGGCTCCGGCTGAGACCGGAGCCGCTGCCGACTGCTTAGCACAGTAAGCACGATGGAGGCGCGCGGCCATGTAATGGACGATCAGCGGTATGACACTCAATATGGCGAAGCCGAGGATGCCGTACCAGAATTCGGAATCATGAGGGGGAGCCAGCAGTCCCGTAAAACCAATGCTGAAAACTGCAAGGGACAAGTAGAAGATGCCGTGCAGCACCCAGGCCAGGAAGCCATGAGGCCGATATAGGAGCAGCGCAGCTCGTGCGCGGCTGGATGCGCTTGAGAAGACTGCGTGACGGCCGACGGTAACCTGCAGGGCCGCCAGTTCCCTGGTGACAGAGACCAACTCCGCCGTCAATACCGCACGCGCGCTCGTGCCCACAGGCGGGCCGCCGTTAGGTCCCCCTCCCGGGACCTCAACCTCAACGTCAGGCACCTCTACAATCATCTTCGCCAGCCCGGCCATGCGGTCGGTGAGCGCCACCCGCTGCCGCGACTGGGAGTGGTCCTGGATCCACTTAAAAAGCGCTCCGATGGCCGCGGGCACCAAGGCGGCGAGCGCAGGCAGCGCCACTCTCGAATAGAAGCTGATGTCCTTAACGTCCTTTGAAGCCTCTTTGAGCTTCTGAGCGCCATCAACCGCAACATCGAGCAGAAACATGTTGGCTCCCTTCTTGCCAGGCTGCCAGCCTCCTGATGCCGGCAGCGGTGGGGTGCGGACGGTGCTGACTGAACTCAGTAAGCGAACATCATGCCACTGCCGCCAGAGAGTAGCAACGTAAATGTTCTGAATGGAAGAAGACGCCGATCACACGCGGCGTGTCCCGGAACTATCTAATGAACCCACAACGCGGATCGAGCCACAGGCCGCACACCCCGGGCAGGCCATTAACGAATTGAAGTCCGACGAGCAGCCTCAAATTCATCGCCGGGCTGCCAGCCTATAAGTCCCTGCTGTGCTGAAGCCTGCCACCCCAGCAAAAACCCAAGCTGCGCCACCCGCGCGTTTCCGCGAAAATCCATGTCTGGCCGGTACTCATCGGAGGGATGGTGGTAGCGGTTGGTGTTGTAGTCTTCCTCCTGCGCCTTGCCCCAGGCCTCGTCATGGCCCTCAAACATCGTCCCCTGCTCGACGGAAAACGCCGGAACTCCGACCCGCGCCATGCTGAAGTGGTCGGAGCGGTAATAGCTGCCATGGCTCGGGAACTGGTCGGGCTGGATGGTGAATCCGAGGGCGTGCGCAGTCGCCTCGACCGTGGGATAAAAGGTGGTCCGCTCGGCCCCGTTCAGCACCGCTGAGGTCGGCACGCCGATCGGATTGATGTCGTCGTAATTGAGGTCGAGCGTGATCCGGCCAGCTGGCACTGGTGGATGCATGCCGAGATATTGCGAACCCAGCAGCCCCTGTTCCTCGACCGTCACCGAGGCGAAGTACATATCGTGCGGCGGCCGCACCGGCGACTCCGCAAACGCGCGCGCCAGCTCCAGCACAATCCCACAACCCGTAGCGTTGTCGGCCGCGCCGTTGTAGATCTGGTCGCCTTTCAGCGTGGTGTCGATGCCGAAATGATCGTAGTGCGCCGTGTAAAAGACGGCCTGTCCTGGCCCCTGGCTCCCCGCCACCATGCCGATCACGTTGCGCGACTCATACTGCCGCACCTTGCTCACGACATGCGCCTTGAGGTGGATCGGAAGTTCCTCGGCGTGGAAGCCGCGCTTGCCCGCCGCCTCGATCAGCTTGTCGGCATCTTCGCCGTTGGCTGCAAGCAGCTTTCGCGCTACGTCGAGCTGGATCCAGCTGGCTGCCTGCAGAATTGCCGCCGGATCGCCCTTGAGGTAAGACTTCTCGATCGACTGGGAGTTCCTCACCACGTCCCAGCCGTAACTTGCCAGGTCGGTGCGATGAATGATCAGCATTCCGACTGCCCCGCGTCGCGCCGCCTCCTCATATTTGTAAGTCCACCTGCCGTAGTAGGTCAGCGCCTTGCCCTTGAAAAACTTCTCGTCGTCGGATGGCGGTTCGCTCACGATCACCAGCACCACTTTGCCGCGAACGTCGACACCGCTATAGTCGTTCCACTGATATTCCGGAGCATGAATGCCGTAGCCCACGAACACGATCGGCGCGTCGATGTCGGCGGTCTCCGTGCCGGTCTGGTTTTTGGTGACGTAATCTTCGCCGTACTTCAGGTGGATCGGCTCGCCCTTCGCCGGAAGGAGATCGAAGGTGGTCTGATCTTCGACGGTATGAACGGCGTAGAGCGGAACCTTCTGGAAGTAAGTCCCGTTCTCTCCCGCAGGCTTCAGCCCGTCGAGTGCAAACTCCGTCGCAATGTATTCGGCGGCCA
>DASWUZ010000356.1:0-1707 GCA_036401395.1 Acidisarcina sp. | reverse complement strand
AGAATGCACCGGTATAGATCGGAGTGCCCGCGAGTCCGAGCAGGTACCCATGAACGTACTGGAACGCCCCGGCGCCGAAGATGAGCAAAGATGGAAAGAAGACGAGATTGGCGATCCAGTAACTCCAGCCCGTAATGAATGCATGCAGGTCGCCGAAGGCGGCCTTCGACCACACATAAACGCCGCCCTCACCCGGCAAGCGTGAGCTCAGCTCCAGCACCGTCAGAGCTGCGGGAATAAGAAAGGTGACCAGACCCAGAAGCCATAGCGCGAGGCTGGACGGTCCGACCTGCGCCGCCATGGAGAGGTAACGCAGCCCCACGATCGCCGCGACGTTCAGCAGGACTAGGTCGAAAGTGCCGAGCGCGCGGTGTAGCTGAGGGTGGCCTCCGGCGGCGCCCGTGCCGCCGGATTCCACGCTAGGGAACGTCTGAAAAACTGATGCTGAAGACGGATATGGCAATGGGATTTCGATCCTGGTCGGCGCAATGGCACGTTTCCGCGGAAACGTCCTCACTTTGCGCCTCGCAATCCCAAGTTCGCCAGCTTTCACCGACACGTTCCCTACGCATTGAGCAATCTCCGTCTCATCAAGAACAGATTTGCAAGCGCCGCGGTGGCCTCAAGCCGGTGCAGGTTTTTCGCCAGGCCTCGGTAACACACTTTCTGAAAGCCGAAGACCCGCTTGATGATCCCGAACACGTGCTCGACCTTGGCCCGCACGCTGGACTTACGACGGTTAGTCGCCTTGACCGACTCGTCGATGCGCTTTCCCCACCGGTAGCGTTGGTTGGTAAAGTCCTTCGCATGAGGCGCACCGGCGCGGATCGCCGCCCGCTGTCCTTTGTAGGCTTGATCACCCCAGACTCGTCTTTCCTTCCCATGCAGCAAGTATTGCAACGCGTGACAATCGGCCACATTGGCCGCCGAGGCCAGAACCGTGTGCACAAGCTTCGTTCGGCTGTCGACTCCGATGTGCGCCTTCATGCCGAAAAACCATTGTTTTCCCTTCGCCGTCTGATGCATCTCAGGGTCGCGCTTGCCCTCTTTGTTCTTCGTCGAACTCGGTGCACCGATGATGGTCGCATCGACAATCGTCCCGGTCGTGATCTTGATGCCGCTGCGCCTCAGGTGCTCGTTCACACTCACCAGCAGCCTCTTTCCCAGCTTATGCTTCTCCAGCAAGTGGCGAAACTTGCATACCGTGGTCTCATCCGGCGCGCTCTCCACTCCCAGATCAATCCCAACGAAATTACGCATGGACACCGAGTCGTACAACGCTTCCTCGACGGCCGGGTCCGACAGGTTGAACCAAAGCTGCAGAAAATATACCCGCAACATGCGCTCCAGCGGCAGTGGCGGCCGGCCTCCAGCCTCGCTAATCTTCGGGTAAAACGGCTCAACCACCGCCGTCAACTGCGCCCAAGGCACGATTACCTGCATATCAGCAAGAAACTGTGCGCGTCGCGTCGTCTTGCCGTACCGTTCGAATCCCGTCAGTGTCTGCTGCTTCATCATCCCGTCCGTGCACGTGTTGTTGTCGCTATTTCAGACACCTTCGGTAAATCAGAGTTTCCTTAGCCGCCAAGCCGCGCCCCGAAAACCCGTTCATCTACGGTGAACTCGCGTCAGAGACGACATACGTGGAGTCTGATCCGATAGGACTCCATGGCGGCGTAAATACATACGCATTCGTGAAAGAAAACC
>DASWUZ010000355.1:0-2635 GCA_036401395.1 Acidisarcina sp. | reverse complement strand
GTGGGCGAGCGATGCGCTGCTTTGCCAGATCTATGGCGACAAGGATTTCGTGATGTACGATCCGTCCCAGGCCGCGTATCTCTCAAAAGACGGCAAGGCCATCGACATTGAAAAGCCAGACTTCGAAATGTTTCCAGACTTTCCGCGCGCCCGCGCTTCAATGCGAGATACGTTGCGACCCGGCGAGATACTCTTCGTTCCGGCAGGCTGGCATCATCACTTCAAAAGCGCAACCGACAGCATTTCTTTGACCTGGAATTTCGTACATCTGGCGCGACTTGCGCCCTATCTGGCTTATCTCGCAGGCGGACCGGCCGAGGGCGAACTGAAACAGCTCGCCTACGCCTATTTCGACTCACCCGGACACCGGCCCATGGACGGCTCCAGCTTCGTCGGCAGTCTTTCAACTCAGCGCATTCTTGAACCATAAGCCGGGAATTGTTTCGCGACGCACTTCAACTTGATAATAAAAGTCCGGCCGAGAAAGCAGGGGAATAGTGGTCACTTTGAGGTGTTACGAGACTCATTCACTTTCAGGAAAGGAAATATTGTTGTTCCGGCCTGTGAGTTTCAATCGAATGAAGAAGGAGACTACTCGGTAATGACGCGGTCGGCCCATTCCACGAGAGACACGAAAATGGTCGGGCTGCCGAACTTCGCACCCCACTGATCAAGGTCGCTTTGAGCCACAGACCGGGCACGACTGCACGCGCCGCATGCGTAGATCTGAACGCGCCTTCCGGCAATCTTGTCCATGGTCCCTTCCAAGGGTGGCCAGCCAACGGGCACGACTGCACTCGCTACAGACTTTCGCATGCGTGAGACGGCTTCACCGAGCAGAAATATCTGGACCGAGTGTCCAGCTTCGGAAAGAGCAAGCCCGTGCAGAAAGGGGAAGGCCGCCTTGGTCGGGTCGTCGGAACCCCAGGCACTTTTCATCATGATGTTCAGCGATTTATGGGTGGTTTCCTGAGCTGAAGCCGCCAGGCCGAGAAAAGGTAGCGCCACCATGCTACGAAGAAAGGACCGCCTCGACACAAGCACCTCTTGTTTGAGGAGCAGTGTACGGCATTCTTAAAACTCGAAGCAAGAGCGGCGGCGCGCGCCCGCAAGCACCGGCTCGCTACTCAGTGTTGGCCAGCGCGTAATACCCTTTACGCGACTGCACCTTCAGCCCGTCACCCTTACACTCAATGTCGACCTTCCGGTACGTTCCATCCTGCTTGTCGTTGCTCGGCGTATAGCTGGCCACATACTGGGTGCGCAGCTCATCTTCAATCTGCTTGAATGCAGCTTCCATCTTTTTGCCGTTATTGCCCACATCGATCATGCGACCGCCAGTCTCTTCGGCAACCTTTCTCATCGCAGAAGCCCCGTTGTAGCCGAACGGGCTATCGTCGTAAACTTGCCGATCCGCGATCAGGAGCACATAAATGATGGCATTCGACTTCTGCGCGGCGGCGATCGCTTCGCTGGGCTTATACCGGCTACCCTGGTCTTGGCCGTCGGTGAGCAGGATCATCGCCTTGCGCCCCGTCTCCGACCGCAGACGGTCGTTGGCGGCGAGATACACAGCGTCATAAAGCAGCGTGCCCTTGGGCTCGCCACGTGTCGGAATCGTTCCCTGGCCTACGCCGACACTCCCGGCCGAGCCGTTGCCTCCGGCAGTATTGATCTCCGCCTTGTCCATCGCCTTCGACAGCTCGCGAGGGTTGCTGGTGAAATCCTGCAGTAGATTCACGTCGACATCAAACGAAATAAGAAACGCCTCATCCTTCGACCGCAGCACCCGCTTCAGGAAGGCGCTGCCCGTCTGCTGCTCCATCGGGAGCACGTTCTGCTGGCTGCCGCTGGTGTCGAGCAAAATGCCAAGCGTAAGCGGCTGGTCAGTCTCCGCCGTGAAGTTCTTCAGCTTCTGCGGGACCTTGTCTTCAAATATGGTGCAGTCGTCCTTCGTCAGTCCGGGGACCACCAGGCCGTTGCGCTTGTTGTGCACGGTGAAGTAGAGGCTGGTCAGGTTGACGCTGACCTTGAGCGTCTCCAGCGGCGCGGAGTCGTCCGCCGCCGGGGTAGTGTCAGGGGCCGTGCTCATCGGCGGCGCGTCCGGCGACGGCGCAGACTGGGCAAGCAATGCAAAAGGGAACAGGGCTACAGAGATACCGAGACATAAAACTGCCGTTACGCGCCATTGCATAATGCTTAGACGCCCAGGGGCAAGGGAAAGTAGCGTAGACATTCCCCGGCAGTACCAATCACAGGAAAACAGAAACCGAAGCCGGGAAACACTCGATTAAAGAGCCGTCCCTCCAATCTGTACCTCAATCAGGACTTCCGGCCCGCACTGCCGGCCCGAGCATTCCATGAAGCATTTCAACGGCAGAAAAGCATACCCTAATCTGCTACTCTGGCTTAGTCCTGATGGCCCGCAGCTAGCGATTGGCGGCAAGGACGCGTCTATCACGATAAGGACCTGCCAGCGGCCGCCAACATCTCTCGCCGCGCGGCAGGAGCAAATCTTCGGGGGTTTCAGGTGACGTACGGTGTCCTGGCAGTAGCGCTGGCCATGCTCATGGCCGGCGGGCCGCAACAGCAACAGAACGTACCGGACGCGCCGTCCGCAGCCCCCAACGCATCC
>DASWUZ010000354.1:0-1669 GCA_036401395.1 Acidisarcina sp. | reverse complement strand
GCCTTGGTAATGTCGCCGGAGTACTTGATGCCGCCATCGGCTACGACGGGCGTATTGCTCTCTCGCGCGGCGCGGGAACACTCCGCGATGGCCGTGATCTGGGGCATGCCTGCGCCAGTGACCATGCGGGTGGTGCAGATGGAGCCCGGACCGATGCCGACCTTGATCGTGTCGGCGCCAGCACGGATCAGCGCTCGCGCACCCTCGTAAGTCGCAACGTTCCCGGCCATCAATGCCACGTTGGGGAAGTGTTTCTTTACCATCGCGACCGCTTCGAGCACGCGGGACGAGTGACCATGCGCGGAGTCTATCGACAGCACATCGCAGCGGTTGCGTATCAGTTCTTCGGCGCGCTCGAGGTAATCGCCGGTGGCTCCGATGGCTCCGCCGACGCGCAGGCGGCCTTGCTCGTCCTTTGACGCGTTGGGGTACTTGAGTTTCTTCTGAATGTCTTTGACGGTGATGAGGCCCTTGAGCTCGTACTGATCGTTGACTACGAGCAGCTTTTCGACGCGGTGCTTGTGGAGGATGAGTTCGGCCTCTTCCAGGGTGGTGCCGACGGGGACGGTGATGAGATTTTCTTTGGTCATCACGTCGTTGATGGGGATATCGGTGCGGGTTTCGAAGCGCAGGTCGCGGTTGGTAAGGATGCCGACGAGGCGGTTATTTTTGGTGACGGGGACGCCGGAGATTTTGTAGCGGCGCATGACGTCGAGGGCGTCGGAGATGGGCTGGTCGGCGCTGATGGTGACGGGGTCGACAATCATTCCACTCTCGGAACGCTTGACCTTATCTATCTCAGTGGACTGCTGGTCGATGGAGAGGTTGCGATGGATGATGCCCAGGCCGCCCTGCTGCGCCATGGCAATGGCCATGCGGGATTCGGTGACGGTGTCCATCGCTGCGCTGAGCAGCGGGGTGTTGAGATGGATGTCGTTAGTGAGGCGGGTCTGAGTGCTGACCTGGGTGGGAACTACTTCGCTGAATGCGGGGACGAGGAGAACGTCGTCAAAAGTAAGAGCTTCCGGTACGGGAAATTCAATCATGATGTAGGTAAAAGCCCGTCGCCGAGCAGGAGGTGCAGGTTGCTGGCTGGCGGCTTTGGGTAATTGTAGAGGGCTGGGTGCTGGAGGGCAAACGCCGCGCTTGCTTTGGACTGGATTGGCTTGAGGACTGGATTGCCTGCATTGTGACACTTCAATTAGTGCAACAAGATGCGGCGGGACCCCGTAGTAAGGCGTACTCTTCTTTTATTCGAACGTTTCGACGGAGCGACTATGTTTTTTTCTGACCGTATCCTTAAGCTGCGGAGAGTTTTTGCATGCACATTGACCGCTGCGGTGGCTGGGGCGCTTGCCGGGTGCGGGAGCTCTCCAGTCTCTACTGGAGGCGGCGGATCGGGTGGGACTTATCCTAGCGTCGCGGGGAACTGGCAGTTCGCGCTGCAGGTGACGATACCTGCGCCGCCGGCACTGCCTACGAATCCGGTGCTTTTGCTGTCAGGTGGCTTGAGTTCGTCAGGAAGCGCGGTTACGGGGATTATGCGTGCGCAGGGGGCTGGGTTTCCGCCCTGCGTGCTGCCTACGACAGACCTCACGGCCACGGGCAAAGTCGATACCGCCGGCAACGTTACCCTGACTGTGCCGTTGGCGGGCGGTGTGGCGACGAT
>DASWUZ010000353.1:0-22730 GCA_036401395.1 Acidisarcina sp. | reverse complement strand
AAAACGCAGCCGGGAAGCGATCCAGCTCATCAGGGCGCGGGCAAGTGCGCCTGTTCGCCACCCAAGTCTTCCAGTGATCGCGAAGGCCGCGGCGCCAGCGGCGGCGATGCCAGATGTTTTCGAATCTCGCTCTTCTCCCTTCCAGATCCTAATTTTTTCATGATTCCGCAATCGTACGCGCTCTCTCTTCAGGAGGCATTTCGTGAGATCGCTGGATAAGGACCCCACTCTTCGCGATCTTGTGCGTGTATTCGGACGGCGCAAGAAAGTGTTCTTCGAGATACTGGGCGGGACGGTCGCGCTGGCGATCCTGCTGTGCATCTTCAGCACCAGGCGCTATCAGGCTTCTGGAATGATTCAGCTTCAGAAGGCAAGCTCCGACGGCCTAGGCTTGGACAGCATGATCAGCGGCGCAAGTGGGGGGGCCTCGGACGCGCTCAGCCTCAACATCGATATCCAGACGCAGTCGAGCATTCTTCAGTCCGACCCTCTGGCGCTGAAGGTCATAGAGCAGGTGAAACTGGAAAGCAACAATGACTTCAAGCCGCACTTTCATCTGCTGGGTTGGCTCGCTGGGCTGATGAGTCCTGCCGGCGCCAACGATGAACCTGGAGCAAGCCTTGAAAACTCTCCCCGCCGCAGTGAGCGGCTGCTTGCCGTCTTCGATAAAAATCTGAAAGTCAGGGCAGTTGCGGGTACACGCCTGATTGAGGTGGAGTACAGCAACCCTGATCCTAAGGTCGCTGCGGCGGTCGTCAATTCGCTGATTGAACAATTGATTGAGTTTACTTTCCAGGTGAGATTTACCGCGACCAACCAGGTTTCCAAGTGGTTAGAGGGCGAGTTGAAAGACCTGCGAGAGACCAGCGAAAATCTACAGGCCAGAGTGGTCGCAATGCAGAAAACCACTGGCCTGTATGGAATGGGTGGGGTGGACCTGCAGGGGAGGCCGGTGGTCTACAGCCCGGTGCTTGACCGCCTGCAACAGGCGACTGCCGGGCGCACTCAGGCTGAGGAAAATCGAATCCTGAAGGAAGCGATTACAAGGATCGCAGGCAGCGGAGATGCGGACCTGATATCTCAACTCAGCGGGCCGATGGTGGCATCGAGCCAGGGGGTGGCCAGCTCACTCAGCCTGATCCAGAGCCTCCGGGGGCAAGAGGCCACGGCGCTGGCCGAGGAGAAGGAAGATTCTCTAAAGTACGGGCCCAAATTCCCCAAGTTCATTCAGGAAGAAGCTGCGCTGGCTCGCATCAGGAAGTCGATCGATGAAGAAACCGCGCGAGTAGCGAGCCGTGCGAACAACGACTTCGAGATCGCAGTGCGGCAGGAAGCCGGGGCCCGCGCTGCGTTTGAGCAATCACGCAGCGAAGCGGAAAGGCTGAACGACAAGACCATCGATTCGACAATCCTGCAGAAGGAAGCCGACGAGAGCGAGCAGCTTTACCAGAGTCTGCTGGCGAAATTGAAGCAAGCTGGGATTATTGAGGGCCTTCACTCCTCAAATGTGACAGTCGTGAGCCGTGCGCGGCGCCCATCGAAACCCGACGTTCCCAACGTCAAGCTTTACCTGCTTGGAGGGATCGGTCTGGGACTCATATTCGGGCTTGGCGGAGCGATGATCGTCGACTCTGTCGACGGGCACATTCAGAGCGCTGAGGAAATTGACGACATGAATCTCCCATTGCTTGGTTTTCTGCCGAAGCTTGAGGGAGAGGAAGCAAAGGCCTTTTTACCTATGCTGGCCTCCAGCCATTCGCCCTATGCGGAGGCGATGCGCCGTCTGCGGTCCACTCTGCTGCTGTCTCGCAGCGGGCTTCCTCCTAGGGTGCTGCTGGTTGCAAGCGCCAGGCCAGGCGAAGGCAAGAGCACACTGGCGGTGAACCTGGCAGTGGCCTTCGCCCAAACCGGCCAGAAGGTATTGCTGGTCGAGACAGACATGCGGCGTCCCGTGTTGCAGCGAAGGCTCGGCCTTGAGTCTTCGGTAGGACTGAGCCGGTTGCTGTCGGGCGTTGACGCGATTGCGCGCCCTGTCACCATGCCGCAGGTGCCTGGTCTTTCCTTTATAGAAGGCGGACCGGTGCCCCCATATCCTGCTGACCTGCTGGGATCACCCCGATTTGGTCAACTTATCAAGACATGGCTTAAGGACTTTGAGCTGATTGTTCTCGATTCACCACCGCTGCTGCCAGTAGCCGACGTTCAGTCCATCGCACGGTATGCAAATTCTACTTTGCTGGTTGCACGATCGGGATTTACCACGCGCACCTCGTTGCAACGCACGTTTCAGATACTCCTGCCACATTTGAGTAGCCCCAGCATGGGAGTGGTACTCAATGCCGTCTCTACGCGTTCGCAGGCATATCACGAGTATTACGGATACCGCCAGACCAGATATGCAACCGAGGGAGAACGTCTATGAAACGATCGATTGTCCGGAGCAGCACTTCAATGATTGCCAGTGGAATATTGTTAACCATGTTGACTTGCATAACTCTCAATGTGCGGGCGCAGGACGAAAGTTTGTTAATAGGGCCAGGGGACCTTGTGTCGGTGTCAGTATTGCAGGTACCCGAGCTGAACCAGCGCGCACGAGTTACCGACTCCGGTGAGTTATCGCTCACCCTCGGCGGGAAGGTAAAAGTGGAGGGTCTTACGCCCGAACAGGGCGCGCGGGCGATCGAACAGGCGCTGGTTAAAGGAGAGTTCCTAGTCGGGCCGACGGTAACTCTGACAATCGATCAGTATGCCACCCAAAACGTAAGCATTATGGGTGAGGTGAAGCTACCGGGGTCTTATCCCATCTTTACCAGCCGCAGCGTTATTGAAGTTCTGGCCCAGGCTGGCGGAGTCACCAGCTTCGCCGATCGTCGAATCACTATTGAAAGCCACCGGACGCGGCAGCGGTTCTATTACTATCTCTCGAACAATGCCGATCAGGCGTTACAGACGCAGGTGATGGTTTTCCCCGGAGACAAGATCATAGTTCCTCGGGTTGATGTGGTTTATGTACTTGGCGACGTAGCTCGCCCCGGCGGGTTTCCTAAGTCCACCAACGACTCGCGACTTACCGTGCTGCAAGCGGTGTCTCTTGCTGGCGGCACGCCGCCAAACGCTGCCCCGTCCCATACCCGGCTTATCAGAAAGCATCTCGACGGGACTTATGAGGAAATCCACGTACCCCTAAGTGACATGCAGAAGGGCAAGAAGCCCGATATGGCGATGGAGGCGGATGACATCCTTTACGTTCCGTTTAGCTATGCACGGAATGTCGCCGTGGGGATTGGTGGGCTTGTTGCCGCAGCTGGATCCGCGTCGATATATCGCTTCTAGGCGCCCGTCAACTGCAGCCCACACTCCGGCAAGGCAGGGTAAGCGAGGTTCGATGATCCACCAGATTAAGCAAATAGCTACCAGAAATCTAATTTCACCGTATGGCCTGGCCTTTGTGTCTTACGCTCTTTTCCTGACTGCCTGGGTAGCACCTCCGGCATTGTTCCTTGACTACATCGGCGAGCCTGACCTCCTTTACCTCAACCTCACTGTGTTTCTCTTTTATAGCGCCTGCGTAGTATGTTTCATGGCCGGCGTATGGATTTTCGAGCACTTTTGCGATAGCAGGAAAGTTCCGGTACTGGATTTGTCCTGTAATTCACCTTTAAGTTTCCTGCTGATACCACTCGCAATCTCAACCACACTCTGCATTGCTTCAGTAGTGGTGTTGAACGGTAACGTGAGCAACGTTGTGGAGCTTTTGTTTTCGCAGCAAGGCGCGCTGCTCAAGCTTGCTAATGCGTCCGGCCAGGCTGAAGAAGGGAGTTGGGGGTATGTGATCACCTTCCAGACCGGGATGCTTTGGTGGGCCTACTTCCGCAGTAAAAGACTCATCGGCGGCGGAGCGTCACAAAGGATCTTCAGTTTGGCGCTTGCAGTGGCGACGATAGTAGCAGTGATTACTGCACTCATCAAGGTCGACCGCACTAATCTCATACCTATCCTAGCCGGCATGCTTGTTATACTTCTCTATTACAAACTAGCCGGCAAGGAAGTCCGTATGCCCAGGGTCGCAGTTATAACGCTTGCTACAGTGGCACTAATCGTAGGCTCGTTCGTAGGAGTCTCTTACATTCGCGGGGCAAGCAATGCAGGCATCCTCGTAGCTGGTGTATTCGGATATACTGCGACCTCCTACAATCGTCTGGCCGCTGAGATTAGCGGTTTGCTGCATTACTCGTTTGGAGGACGAGGTATTTATCTGTCGACCTTCCTTAGCTACAACAACACAATTAACCGGATTATCCCATTTAATGAGCTGATGGGATCGCCCACAGCGCGCGGTGTTTACTTCTCCGAGTTTTCCAGTATTGCGGCCGGGGGACTCAATCCGGGATTTAACTGGTCCGGCGCCTTCGGATATATCTTCGCCGACCTGGGTTGGTGGACGCCCATTTACCTGTTGGCGGTCGGCATTTTTAACGGCTACCTGTGGCGGCAGTTTAGACGACAGAGTATTGCAGGCATCATTTTGTACCCCTGGGCGGCATTCTCCATTCTTTTCTGGTTTGGGTGGAACGTACTCTTTGACCTGAGGTTTGCTTTGCTGGCGGTGGTGGTGGCCATCATAGGGACTTACGAATCCCGCCTGCTGGGGAGACACGCTTCTATTGATCCCGAAGCAGAGGACCCGCTCCCGCAGCGCGACTTGCCGCCTGAGAATATTCCCGGTCTTCGAACGTGTGCGCCCAGGTGATAAAGGGCGCCATCAATAGCGTGCATTCAGTGCTGATCCGGGTGAGGGGACACGATATCTCTCGCAATGCGGGCTGGATATTGACAGGACAGGTCATCGGCTTCGTCTTGCAAGTGGCCTTTTTTATTTTGCTCGCTCGTTTTCTTCGGGTGAGTGAGTACGGCCGCTTTGCAGGTGCTGTCGCCTTGACTACAACCCTCATGCCTTATAGCTCGCTCGGAAGCAGCATGTTGTTCATGCGTTACGTGACCGCAGATCCTGCCACGGCGCAGACTTACTGGGGCAATTGCCTGGCGGTCATTACTTTGATGACAGTCATGATTGCGGGGGCGTTCTATTTGCTCGGCCCGCTATTGCGAGTTTCGAGCGACCCTCTGCTTGTCCTGGTGCTGGTTATATCGAACTGTTTGTGTGCACAGGTCGTGCTCTGTGCGAGTGCCGTGTTCCAGACACTAAACAAATTTCGCATCACCGCCATCTTAAGGCTGCTTCCCAACCTGCTTCGCTTGATTGTGTTGCTCGTTATGAGGCCTGCGGTGCACCATGCAAGTGCATTGCAGTGGTCTATCGGGGTGCTTGGCTCTGCGCTTCTCGCTGCGGCCCTCTCGATAGCCTTCGTCCGCCAGGCGATAGGCCCTGCACGCATTGATCTCAGGCTGGCGAGAAAGCGGCTAGGCGAAGGCGGAGGTTACTCCTTCGCGGGCTCTACGCAATCTGCGTATAACGACATCGACAAGGCCATGCTTAGCCGCTACGGGATGAACGAGCAGAATGGTATCTACACCCTCGCGTACCGGGTCATTGATATTGCTTGCACTCCTGTCCAGGCAATTGATGCGGCGGCCTTGCCCCGCTATTTCGGCGATCATAAGAGCAGTTTTCGGGCGGTGCTGCGCCTGGCCAATAGACTTATCCCGGCGGCAGCCGGTACAGGGTTATTGATGGGATTATGTGCCCTGCTTGCATCGTCGGAGATACCGCGAATGGCGGGCCGGGACTTCTCTGAAGTGGTGGCAGCGATACGCTGGTTGAGTCTGCTGCCCATGCTGCGAGGGCTCCATCAGCTCGCCGGCGGCGCGATTACCGGCGCTGGATTTCAGCGCTATCGTACCGCCGGTCAGGTGGCAGTGGCCTTGTCGAATATCGGGTTGAACCTTTGGCTTATTCCTGGATTTGGATGGCACGGTGCGGCCTGGTCGTCGCTGGCCTCCGATGGCGGTCTGGCTGTAATCAACATTTCGGTATTGCTTTGGCTGCGGCGTGTGCTGTTGAAACATGAGGCGCCTTCGTTGATAACAAGCAGAAGGGCGATCGTATGAGCAATCTGCACGCCTGCGCGGTCCTAGTGACCTTTCATCCTGGACTGGAAACGCTGGATAACATCGTGGCGCTCTGCCCCCAGGTCGAAGAGTTGATCGTGGTAGACAACGGGTCGGGCGCAGACGCGGTTGCCATGCTAAGCCGCGCGAGTGATGTGCATCCTTTTCTGTTGATAGAACATGAGTCGAACATGGGGATCGCCGCAGCCCTCAACGTTGGCGTAAGGACCGCGATCTCGAGGGGCTATGAGTGGGTAGTTCTTTTTGATCAGGACAGCACCGTTACTCGCGGCTTTATGGAGGCGATGGAGCGCGGATACCTAAAACATCCTTTCCGAGAGCAGGTGGGAGTTTTCTGCCCTGAATACGTGGATCGCAGCACCGGCCATGTCTTCAAAACCACGGACATGCTTGCGGATGGCAGCCCCATCATCGCCATGACTTCGGGAAGCCTGATGCCGGTATGGATATTCAGTCGCTGCGGATGGTTTATGGAAGATTTGTTTATAGACCAGGTCGATGTCGAATATTGTTTTCGACTGCGCACTGCCGGATACCTGGTGGCACGCAGCCCTGAAGCCCGTCTCTTGCATGCGGCCGGCTGCCCGCAACCTTATTGTTTTTGGGGACTGGGAAAGTTTCACGCGACCCACCACAGTTCGTTGAGGCGTTACTACATCACCCGGAACCGTGTTTGGGTCATCACTAAATACTTGCGTATGCACAAAAATTGGTGCCTACCGATTTTCAGGAGTATAGTGGCAGACACAATCAAGTTGGTTCTCGTAGAAGAATCGAAATTAGCAAAGCTGCGCAGCACATTGGCCGGGGTCTTCGATGCACTGAGAGGCAAACTTGGCCAGAGATCTGCTTCGTAAGACAACTGCAAGCCAGTTCTCATCGGGGATAGAAGCGGATACCAGATTGGTTCCTACGCGTCGCTGGTAGCTGTTGTTGTACTTATTAGGCGCGATTCAAGTCACTCGCACGCCACATTATCAGCGTTAGCAACGCACGGCGCAGTGGGAGACTTATGACCCTCAGACCCTTGTTCATCAATGGCCGTTTTCTCACGCAGGAGATTACGGGTACGCAGCGCTACGCCCACGAAATTATCGACTGGCTCGACGCCAAGTTAGTTGAATCAGGCGCCGGCTGGCCGGAAGTAGCGATACTTGTACCGTCTAGCGATAAGTTGTTGCCAACTTACAAAGCGATCCAGCTCAAAGTTGTCGGCGCTTGCTCCGGCCGCCTGTGGGAGCAGGTAGAACTGCCGTTTTACAGTCGTGGCGGGGTTCTTTTTACTCCCTGTGGAGGCGCGCCGCTAATCCACCCACGAAGTGTAGTGACGATCCACGACGCCGGGGTCTTCGCTATTCCGGGTGCATACTCCTTCTTGTTCCGACTGTGGTATCAGTTTTTATACCGCGCGCATTGCCATACGTCGCTGCACGTTTTGACCGTGTCTTACGCTTCGAAGTATGACCTTGAGCGCTATAGCGGCGCCGACCCGGATAAGCTTTCAGTTACTTATCTTGGCGCCGAACATGCGACTCGGACAACGGGTTTGTCAGGAATACTTGAGAAGTACAACCTGAAGCGGTTGGGGTACGTACTTATTGTCGGTTCCCGTTCACCAAACAAAAACCTCAAGGGACTTCTTGATGCCATGGCCCTTCTGGGTGACGGGTTGAGACTTGTAGTGGTGGGCAAAGAAAATGAGTCAGTATTCGGCAAGAGGCGGACCCTCAAGCTGCCTTCCCACGTACTCGGCCTCGAACATGTAAGTGAGGCTGAACTACATGACCTATATGGAAATGCCGCCTGCTTTGTTTTCCCATCATTTTATGAGGGCTTTGGTCTGCCGCCGCTTGAAGCAATGGCGGTTGGCTGCCCGGTGGTTACATCGAATACCAGCGCGCTTGCGGAACTGTTTAGCACAATAGCGTTCGTTTGTGATCCTGAGGACCCGCAGGACATTGCCGCCCGAATAGCTGAGGCGTGCCTGGCGGGTCCCGAATATCGTCAGAGTTGCAGGGACTTCACCAGCCTCTTTCAATGGGAACGCTGTGCCAAAAGGACGTGGGAACTGGTTGCTCCGTACTGCATGGACGAGGCTGGGCGCGGAGCAGCCGTGCGCGATCTAGCATGGCAATCACTGACTCAGTCATCGACACGTTAATGGCGCGGTGTGTTAGAGGATGCGCTCCGTGACCCAATTTTCAGTCTGTGCGATCGTAGTCACATTTCATCCTGATCCGGATGTTCTGGAGAATCTAGCGCTCCTGCGGAAGCAATTCCAGCGGGTGCTGGTGGTGGACAATGGCTCTTTGCCTCACACTCTTGGGCCGTTGCGGCGAGCTGCGGATCAGCACGATTATCTGGTTGTCGAGAACGGCGTCAACCTCGGTATCGCTGCGGCTCTGAATCGTGGAGCGCGTCAGGCGGCGAAGGAGGGTTACGAATGGGTTGCACTGTTTGACCAGGACAGCGTGGTCGCGCCCGGGTTCATGGATGCGATGTTCAAAGGTATGGAGGAATCATCCCTGCCCACTAAACCCGCGATCTATGTACCCCGCTATTTCGATCGAGGATCAGGCGAGGAGATGCAGCCCGTGAAGGAACCAGGCGGGGAGTTGCTGGTCGCTCGCACTTCCGGCTGCCTGATACCGCTGTGGGTCTTCGATGAATGTGGCTGGTTTATCGAAGAACTGGTGATCGATCAGGTTGATTACGAATTCTGTCTAAGAGTGCGCGCAAAGGGCTACCGGATCGTACAGTGTGCACAGGCGATGCTGAGGCATAGCCTGGGGGCGCCCATGGTCCACCGGGTCCTCGGGATGCGGCTCTTCGGTACAACAAACCACAATCCCGCCAGGCGCTATTACCTGGCGAGGAACCGCACGTGGCTGCTTAAGAAATATTGGGCGAGTTATCCGACGTGGTGTTCGGGACTCTGCATTTTGACGCTGAAGGAGATTGTCAAAATCCTCCTCGTAGAGAACCGCCGATGGTCGAAGCTGGGCCACACATTGTTGGGACTTTACGATGGAGTAATTGGCCGGATGGGGATGACGGTGAAGCTTTGATTAACCGGCCTTCGACATCGGTGTCTCCTTCCCTTAACTGCCGGTGCGGCGTGCGAGTCTTCTTGCCTAACACGGGCCGTCCGCAGGAAGGCGGCGGCTTATCCGCATCCTCATAGTGAATACGTTATATCCGCCATTCACTGTGGGTGGGGCGGAGAAATCCGTTTCCCTGCTGGCCGAGGCGCTGGCCCGGTCAGGCGATGAAGTTTCCGTTATTACGTTGAGCCAGAAACGTGACATGGAGGTGACCGAGCGTAACGGAGTCCTGGTGTATCGATTGCCGCTGCGCAATATTTACTGGCCATTTGGTCGCAACGGCAGGCCGAACATCGCTGCCCGCGCCTTGTGGCAACTGTTGGATTTATGGAACCCGCGTGCCGCACGCGACGTAGGCAGCATTCTAGATATCGAGCAGCCGGAAGTTGTTCACACCAACAACATATCGGGATTCTCTGTCGCGATATTTGCGGAGGTAAGACGGCGGAACATCCGTTTGGTACATACATTGCGGGATTACTACTTGCTTTGCTCGCGCTATTCTTTATTTCGTCAAAGTAAAGTCTGCGAACGACGTTGCCTGGATTGCAAGCTCATAACGGCAAATCATCTTTCCTCGGCGCGAGCACTGGATGCCGTTGTCTCGAACAGTCAATTTGTCCTCGATACGCATGTCCAGCATGGATATTTTCTAAGGTCGCCGAAGTCCGTGATCTACAACATCGCGGAGGCCCCGAGCTCACCCAACCCAACGAGTGAATGCTCTCGCGAGCCGGCGACCGGCAGTCTGATCTTCGGGTTTATCGGAAAGCTGTGCCCAGATAAGGGTATTGAAAAATTGCTCGCTGCTACCCGGCTGCTCGCCTGCCCGGCTTGGCGGTTACGCATCGCCGGAGCTGGAGAAGATCGCTATGTGGCCGAGCTTAGGAAGAAGTTCAAAGATCCACGGATCGAGTGGGTTGGTTTCGCGGAGCCAAAAGAGTTCTACCAATCAATCGATATTGGGGTAATCGCTTCTGTATGGGCGGAGCCCCTGCCGCGTACGCTGATCGAGACATTCGCCGCTGGAAAGAGCGCGATCTGTGCACGGTCTGGTGGCATTCCTGAGATCGCAATGCTCGGCAGGGTAGTAGAAACGTATGATGCTACCGACGAGACTGCCCTGGCCCGAGCAATGGACGGTGCAATGGCCGATCATGATCGCTGGCAGGGCGGGGGTTGGCGCGATCAGGACGCTATGATCGCATTCTCAGAGGCGTCGGTCACGGCCCGCTATCATGAGGTATATCGGGGCGATGGCCGGGAGCCGAAAGCGGGCCTGCAAACAGTGCGGTTGGCTGCTGTGGTTGGCGCAAGGTAAAGGAGGACATGGTGTGAAGTATCTGGTGACCGGAGCGGCAGGCTTCATCGGCTTTCATACCTGCCGGGAATTGCTTATGCGGGGCGAGGCGGTGATCGGTGTCGATTCAGTTAATGATTACTACGACCCAGCACTCAAAGAGGCGCGGCTGGATTTGCTCGCTGCGTTCCCCGGCTTCACATTTTATAGGCGAGACATTGCAGACCATGTGCAAATGGAAGGTCTCGCCGCATCGCACCCGGAGATCACACGGATCATCCATTTGGCTGCACAGGCTGGCGTGCGGTACTCGCTGACCAATCCTTACGCGTATACCCGCTCTAATATTGATGGCCACATCGTGATGCTTGAGCTGGCAAGGCGTTTGAAGAAATGCGAACATTTTGTGTATGCCAGCTCTTCGTCCGTGTATGGGTCCAACGAGAAGCTGCCGTTCGCGGTAGAAGATCGCGTCGATAATCCGGTGTCCCTCTATGCCGCGACCAAGAAGTCCTGTGAGTTGATGGCACACTCATATAGCCATCTCTTCTCATTGCCGACGACAGGGCTCCGATTTTTTACGGTTTATGGGCCCTGGGGCCGGCCGGACATGTCAGCATTCCTTTTTGTCAAGGCAATCCTTGCAGGCGAGGCGATCAAGGTTTTCAACAATGGCGATATGCGGCGGGACTTTACTTACATCGACGACATAGTTAGCGGCATATTAGGCGTTGCCGCGAGACCGCCAGCCGGCCCTGGAGCACCATACAAGCTCTACAACATTGGTAATCACAGGTCTGAGCCCTTGATGCGGTTTATCGGAGTAATCGAGGAAGCTCTGGGTAAGAAGGCAAGGATCGATTTTGAGCCGATGCAGCCCGGCGATGTTAAGGAGACCTTTGCAGACATCGAGCCGCTGCAACGAGATACGGGCTTTGAGCCGAAGACCTTGATCGATGACGGGATTCCGAGATTCATTCAGTGGTACCGCAAGTTCTACGGAATCTGATTTGCATGCGCACTTTTCTGGACTGGCTCTTCAGTCTACCCAGACATTCATTCCATTGAAGTCCATCGTCAGCCGGTGTCCGGCAAAGAGTTCCGCCCCCACAGTGCCGTCGAAGAGACCATCCGGCAGATGGACTTTTGGTCCGGCGAAATAGACGGTTGCGGATGGTAGTAAGGTCCTGCCGGCGAACCCCTCTTTAACGCCATTTGCTTCGAACATGTCGACACCTTCGTCTGTGAAAGGGAAGTGACGAGTTTTAGCCGAAGCACTCTGAGACTTCAGTCCGAGCCTTTCTACGGCGGTTGGAAAGACAAGCATCGTGCCGGCAAACATGGTATCGATCTGAACGTTGAGTGGCTTTCCGTTGAGCGTGAATCCGCTCGCTACTACGATTGGTGGGCCGTGCTGGCCAAAAGTAATCAGGTTGATTTTGCCGCACTGGGCGACCGGGCAAGGATTCGCTGCATCCCGGACGCCCGAATAGCTGAATACCTTTTTCGCATAGTCAAGCTGCATTACCCGCTTCTTGAATGCGCCATACGCAATGGTCCCGTCGACGGCTGGAAACGTGCCGGCCTTGATAGGCCTGGCCAAGTCGATCACTGCCACCCTGACATCACCCAGAGAACCAGAACCCAGTATCACTCTAGGCAACGTCGCGAGCTTAACGCCAGGCACCTCTTTCCCTGCGGAGTTCACGTACGGTTCCTGTTTTAAACCCATTGCTCCGGCTACAGCCTCATCAATGAAGGACAGCTGGTTGCCGGTGTCCAGGCCCATCCTGAGGTGCTTGCCTTCAGAGGTAGTTACATCGACGCATGGCAAGCCCTTACAGTCCAGCATGGCGGCTGTACTCATATCACTCAGGCGGGATACCTGCCCAACGGCGGGTAAGGCGAGGTAGAAAATGCCGGCACTGCAAATAACAAGCGGACTTATAAGACGTCGGATGACCGTGTTCATCAGTTCCTCATTCCTGCCCTTCACGTCCCGAGCAAGCCTGAATCCTTTACGATGTGATGTAGTCTTTCGTTCCCGGCTGTTGGTAGCGCAATGGCCAAGGATCAACAATAAAATCTCCCCTCGCAGGTAGTTCCCGACACCGCACATACCATGAGCAGAGTAATCGACGCGCATCATCATCTTTGGCGGTACACGTCTAAAGACTACGATTGGATAGATGATTCCATGGCCACGCTGCAACGTGATTTCCTGGCTGCGGATTTGGCGGTGGCCGTCAAAGCTGCTCAGGTCGATACCACTATCGCCGTACAGGCCAGGCAGACTATCGAAGAGACGCTGTGGCTATTGGATCTGGCTGCGGCACACTCGATTATTTCCGGGGTCGTAGGCTGGGTCCCGCTGATCGATACTGGAGTTTCCAAATCACTGGAGGAATTAACTGGCCGCCACAACTTGCGCGGCGTGCGCCATGTCTTGCAGGCAGAGCCGAACGAGTACATGCTTTCCCCCGCCTTCCAGAGAGGTATCGGGCTACTGAATAACTTTGGCCTCGCATATGATTTGTTGATCCACGAGCGGCAATTGACGTCGGTCATTCAGCTCATAGATCAGCACCCTGATCAGGTTTTCATTCTCGATCACGTGGCCAAGCCGCTGATTCATTCGGGCGAGATGCAGCCCTGGGCCAGGCTTATCGCACAACTTGCCGAGCGGCCCAACGTCTACTGCAAAATCTCAGGAATGGTTACCGAAGCCGATTGGCAAACGTGGTCGCCGGAGACCTTGCAGCCCTATATCGATGTGGTGCTGGAGGCGTTCGGCCCACGCCGGCTGATGTACGGTTCTGACTGGCCGGTGTGCCTTGTCGCTTCGAGCTATGGCCGATGGATCGGCACTATGCGGGCCGCTATCTCCAGCCTGTCGCCTGAGGAGCAGTCGTGGATCATGGGTCGCACCGCAGAGCAGGCCTACAATCTTAGCGAGGAGAATTGATTGAGAGCGCTGGCAATTCAGAGTCCTGGAAATGTAGGTTTAATCGACGTCTCAAAGCCGGAACCGCGAGATGGCGAACTTCTGCTGCTGGTACGCTACGTCGGCATGTGCGGTACTGACCTGAATTCGTTTCGAGGCAAGAATCCGCTGGTTACATTTCCCCGTATCCCGGGCCACGAGATTTCGGCGACGGTGGTCGAGTCGCGCAGCAGCGACCAGCGTTGGCAGCCGGGCCTCGACGTGACCCTGTCGCCTTACACAAGCTGTGGACTCTGCGCTTCGTGCCGCCGGGGCCGCGCTAATGCATGCCTGAACAATCAGACCCTCGGAGTTCAGCGGGACGGAGCGATGACGGAGTTCATCACCGTTCCTGCCGAGAAGGTCTATGCTGCCGCGCTCAGCTTGAAAGAACTCTGTATTGTCGAGCCTTTGACGGTGGGCTTCCACGGGGTAGCACGGGGAAGGGTGGAGGCTACTGATACGGTGGCCGTTTTTGGCTGCGGCGGAGTAGGGCTAGGGGCGATCGCAGGTGCCAGTTTCCGCGGAGCGCGGGTGATTGCCATCGACGTGGATGACTCCAAGCTTGCAGTGGGAAAGCAGGCGGGCGCCGTCCAGACTGTGAACTCCGCCACCATGGATCTGCATGAGACGTTGCAGGATTTCACCGAAGGCCGTGGCCCCGATGTAGTCATTGAGGCCATCGGCCTGCCGCAGACTTTCCGCGCTGCTGTTGACGAGGTGGCGTTCACCGGCAGGGTGGTCTACATCGGCTATGCGAAGGAGCCGGTCAACTACGAGACGCGGCTTTTCGTGCAGAAGGAGCTGGACATTATGGGCGCGCGGAATGCGCAGCCTGCCGACTTTGCTGACGTCATTCGGATGCTGGAGGAGAAGCGCTTTCCTATCGAGGCAGCGATCACGGTCGTCGCTCCCCTGGAAGAGGCTGGAAACCTGCTTCGCGACTGGAGCAAGAACCCCAGCCATTACCAAAAAATTATGGTGAAGATGGATTAGTTCGCGCACGACAAGCTAGGCGGTCACTCGTCCGATGCCGCTAGGGTTTCGTGAGCTCGTCTAGCAGGACCTTCGCCTTTGTAGCGAGGGTATGTGCGCCGTCTAGATCATTCAGTTCGAGCGCCGTTCTTGCCTTTTGCAGAAAGGCCCGAATCTGGCTCGCGGTCTGCTGGTCTGTGGCAGATTCCAGCATCCGTTTTATGCTCTTCAACCCGGACTCGGTGTTGGCGATCAGATCCATGGTGGACTGCCTGGTCTGCGCTCCCGTACTGACATCGCCGGTCGAAAGCAATCCGATACTCGGGCTTGCTGGGGCCCCAGGCCCAGTTGCCTCAGCGGTCTGAACGGGCGCCGCGGCGGCCGGAACTTGAGGCTGAGCCGGGGCCGGGGTAGCGGGCACAGGATTGGTAGCTGCCGTCGTAACTTCGGCCGATGTGGCCGGAGCTACCGAGGGTTTAATCTTGCGGCGGCGATGTACCTTGGGCGGGGGTTTAGGCGCATGCTTTGAGGCATCTTCAGTAGCGGGCGGCAGACTGGGAAGCGGTGGCTGCGACTGCGTGGTCAGCGGATTTCCGGATGGAGGCGCACCCACGGGTTTGACATTGATCGAAGGCGGCTGGGCCGGGGCAAGCTGGGTCGTCTTGGCATGGCGGCAACCAATCAGCGCCAGCATCAGCGGGCCAGCCAACCCGAATTTTTGGGCGAACTTCATCCCCTTGCATCCTTGACGAGGGAGCTACCAGCGGCAACAAAGCCGCGAAACCTTGAGTCAGACGGATTGCTCAACGGGATCCGCAGCGTGAAAGTGGAACCTTTATTCAGCTGCGATTCTACGTCAATTCTTCCACTGTGTAATTGAATAATTCGATAGGTCATTGCCAGACCTATCCCGCTGCCCTCGCGCTTGGTGGTGAAGTAGAGGTCAAAAATCTTCTGCAAGATCTCTTCCGATATGCCGTCCCCATGATCGCGAACGGTGATAATGGCGTTCCGCCCGTCCTCGGCAAGCCGGACTTCGAGTGCCCCTCCCTCCGCCATGGACTGGGCGCCGTTGAGCACTACGTTCAGCAGCGCCTGCTTCATAAGGTCAGCGTCCAGATTGGCCGGCACCGGGAAATCGGTCATCAAGCTGGTTACATGCACGTTGTGGGTCTCAAACTCCGCAGAGGCCAGCGCCAGGACGCTCGATATGACGCCCCTTAGGTCTTGCTCCTCAAGCCGCAGTTCTACAGGCCTGGAGAAATCGACCAGAGTCTGAACGACGCGATCCAGCCGCTGAATCTCGCTTTGAATGATCTCAAGGTGCCCCAGGGCCCGCGGATTTGAGCCGTCGAGCTTGTTTTTGAGTAGTTCCAGGTGGACGACGATTGCGTTAATGGGGTTTTTGACCTCATGGCCTACGCCTGAAGTGAGACGGCCAATGGCAGCCATGCGGCGGGAGAGCTCAAGTTCGCTCTCAATCTCGCGGACAGACTCAAGGTCATGGAGGGTCATCAGGGCGCCGAGGTTCTGCTGCTTTTCCGGCATGCGGTCGTCGAAGATGAAGTCAATGGAGACCTGGACATTGCGACCGGTCTCCGTGATGATCTCTTCCTGCACCAGGGGAGTGTGGGCTTTGAAGGCCTCCCGTACGGTGCGGCCCAAGGTTGTTTTCTCGTCAAAGATGTCTACCACGCCGCGTCCCAGGATTTCCCCCCTGTTCATGCCTAAAAACCTTTCGACGGAGTCGCTGACCATCACAGCGCGGGCATCGGGAGTGAAGAGCATGATGCCGTCTTCGAGGTTGGTCATGATTTGGTCGAGATTTTCCTTCAACGCGGAAAAGACCTCTTCGACGTTGCGCATCCTTCGGCCTAATCGCTCGATCTTGTTAGATACCCTCACCACCTCGTCCGTAGACGGCCCCGGATCGAGTTCTTCGGCCTCGGCCTGGAACACGTCAAGACGCTTGCTGATTTGTTCGATGGGCTTCAGCGCGAGGTTGGCCAGCAGGGCAGAAACCAGCAGCGATGTGGCCATGGCAATGCCGGCCAGAGTAACGGCGGTCAGCAGCCAAGGGCGGAAATCGTTCCTCAGGAAAGTGGTCCGAATCCCTACGCGGACGGTCACGAACGGCTGTTTATTTCGTTCGAGGCCGAGGGAAACGTTATAGACTCGCGCCGGTCCGAAGACGGCTTTGAGCAGATGGATCAGGTTGCGGTCGCGCAGTTCGGTGTAATCGCGCCGCTTAGGCAATATCTGGTCCTGCACGAGGGGATCGGTGCTCAGAAGGCAGCGTCCGTCCCAATCTACGATCGAGATATCGAAGACGGTCGGGGAGTACTGGACCACGGAGTTGAGCAGCGCCTGGAGACCGTCGTCTTCTCGCAGGGACCGCGCCACAGCGGCGCGGAGGGCGACCGGGTCATCAGGGTTGACGTCAGCCGCCAGGCCGCTCTGGATCGCATTTCGGGTGGCGAAAAGGAGCTGATGTGCGGCGATGTCGTTCGCCACCCACGACTGCTCAATGTGCTGGTGCAGGGACTGCCCCAGATAAATTGCGCTCAGCACCGACACCACACCAAATACGAGGCTGGTGATGGCGACAACGAGTTTGGTCTTTAGCCGCATGACGGGCGCCGAACGCTAATCTGCAGAGGAGTCGCTTGCGACGCTACCATATTCTTTCAATTTATTGTGCAGAGTCTTGAGACTGATGCCCAGGATTTCGGCTGCCCGCGTTTTATTCCTGTGGGTGAAGTCGAGAGTTTTGACGATCAGCCGGCGCTCGGCCTCATCGACCGTGCTTCCAACCTCAACCTGGATGCTGTTGCCGTCGTTGTCTATGGTTATGCGCTCGCCGAAGCCGGGCGGCAGGTGCCGTGCCTCGAGATAACCATCGTCGCCGAGGATGACGCCGCGCTCGATGGAGTTTCGCAGCTCCCGGACGTTACCCGGCCAGTCGTGGGCGGTCAGTTTGCGAAGCATGTCGTCGTTGACTCCCGTGATCTTGCGGCTATGCTTGCGGTTCATGTCGGCGAGGATCGAGTCTACGATAGCGGGGATGTCGTCTTTATGTTCGCGGAGCGGAGGGAGGTGGATATTGAAAACGTTGAGACGGTAATATAAGTCTCCGCGCAGTTCGCCCTTTGCAACGGCGTCTTCCGGCACCTTATTGGTGGCCGCGAGAACACGGACATCCATAGGAGTTTCAACTTTGCTGCCCAGTCGGCGGAGTTTCCGGTCTTCAAGGACACGAAGCAGTTTAGCCTGGGTGCCGATGGGCATTTCGCCGATTTCGTCCAGCAGGAGTGTGCCTTCTTCAGCCAGTTCAAAGCAGCCGGCCCGGCGGTCTACCGCGCCGGTAAATGCGCCCCGCTCATGACCAAAGATTTCGCTTTCAATCAGGGTTTCGGGGATGGCAGCGCAGTTCACGGCGACGAATGGCTTCGACTTTCGAGGGCTCAGGTCGTGAAGTGTCCTGGCGACCAGCTCCTTACCGGTGCCGCTCTCTCCGGTAATGAGGACCGACACGTTGCTTGGTGCGACACGCTCGATCAGCGCGAACATCTCCCGCATCTTCTTAGACGATCCAACCAGTGAGCCAAGGGCACCGGTGTCGCGCAGCTTGCGGCGAGTAACTTCAAGTTCGCGCTCGGTGTCGCGCTGGCGGCTGGCGTTAGCGAGGATGGTACGTAGCCGTGTCGGATCGACTGGCTTCTGAATAAAGTCGTAGGCACCGAGTTTCATTGCTTCAACGGCGCGTTCGATCGATCCCTGGGCCGTGAGTACCACCACGGTCTGGCGTTCGGAGAGGTCGGCGAGCTGGTGCAGAAGCTGGATGCCGTCCATACGAGGCATCTTTAGATCGGTGACAATGATGCCGGGGGAGAACTCCTCAACCTTTTCCAGCCCCTCCACGCCGTCGCGGGCCGTCTCTGTGCGATAACCCCAGCCGGTTACAAGTTCGGCTAGGCCCATGAGTGCGTGGAGTTCGTCCTCCACGATTAACACTTTTTCCTGTGTTGCCATTTACCCCGTTACCTTTAAGTGACTCCCTACGTTTTACCACGTTGCGAAGCGCCCGGCCCGGTAATCTCGCTGTTGGATGTTTCAAGGTACCTCACATCGTCTCATCCACCAGCCAGTCAGCACAGTAAGCAACGGCCCGCTCAGGTGAGAATAGTGGGAGGGTGCCCATCATCGGTTTTCCGGTGAGTGAGTTATCACACGAAACCGGCGTTTAGTCGTTCAACGTCCTTGGCGACGGATCGTCGCGCTGGATTTATACATAAGGTAGGTGGGCTTGTGCAGAGGTATCAATGAGTACTACGCAGCCGGAAACCATCCGGAATCTGAACTCGCCAAGCCAGGTGCTGTTTGCGAGTCTGATCGGAACGACGATCGAGTTTTTCGACTTCTACATCTACGCGACAGCGGCTGTGCTGGTTTTTCCGCGGCTGTTCTTTCCAGCAGCCGACCCAGCTTCGGCGACGCTGGCTTCACTGGCTACGTTTGGCATTGCTTTTTTTGCGCGTCCGGTCGGTTCGGCCCTTTTCGGTCATTTCGGCGACCGCATCGGACGCAAGACCACCCTGATCATCGCCCTGTCGACGATGGGCGTGTCGACCGTCGCGATTGGCGCGCTGCCGACGTATCACTCCATCGGTATCGCGGCGCCGCTGTTGCTGGCGCTGTGCCGGTTCGGGCAGGGACTCGGCCTGGGAGGTGAATGGGGCGGCGCAGTGCTGCTGGCTATCGAGAACGCGCCGCCGGGCAAACGAGCCTGGAACGGGATGTTTCCTCAACTCGGCGCTCCGCTTGGCTTCTTCCTTTCGGGGGGAGTCTTCCTGCTGCTGTCGCGCCTGCTCACCAACCAGCAGTTCTTCGCCTTTGCCTGGAGGCTGCCTTTTTTGGCCAGCGCGGTACTGGTGTTTCTGGGGCTATACGTTCGGCTGACCATTACGGAGACTCCTGTGTTTCGCGCGGCCCAGGCGAAGGGCCAGCAAGTCAAGGTCCCGATGTTCTCCGTGTTTCGTCACCATGCCCGGGCGCTCGTTTCGGGCACTATGCTGAGCCTGGCGACGTTCGTACTCTTCTACCTGATGACGGTCTTCGCGCTCTCATGGGGAACGAGTGCGCTGGGCTACAGCCGCGGCAAGTTCCTCGAAATGCAGCTCTTCGATATAGCATTCTTGGCGATCGGGATCCCAATCTCTGCGGTGCTGGCCGAGCGAGGTCGCCGCCGCGTGATGCTGGCGGTCAGCGTCGCCATCGCTCTCTTCGGATTGGTCATGGCGCCAATGTTTGCGGCGGGTACGGTCGGAGCGCTCGCGATGATGGCCATAGGGCTATTCCTGATGGGGATCACTTACGGGCCGCTGGGAACAGTCATTTCCGAGCTGTTTCCGACGGCGGTGCGCTATACCGGCAGTTCACTGGCCTTCAGCTTTGCCGGAATACTGGGGGCCTCGCTTGCGCCCTATATCGCAACCTGGCTGGCGAAGAATTACGGGCTTCGCTACGTGGGGTACTACCTGACTGCCTCAGCGGTCCTGACGATCACGGGGTTGCTCTCGATCCGCGAGACCAAGGACGACGACCTGGCGGCAGCCGGAGTTTGAGGCTCAGTTGTATTCTGGCTTCATGCTGGATTACGAGATCACTCCCGCCGCCGTCGCTGCTGCGCTCGATAGCAGGCCTTCCGACCTGGTCCTCCTCGACGTACGCGAGCCTTGGGAATTTGCTACCGCGAGTATCGAGGGCAGCCTGCTGATCCCCATGGGCGACGTCCCGGGGCGGGCCCACCAGGAACTTGATCCCGATGCCCACATCGTCGCCATCTGCCATCACGGAGTCCGCTCCATGAGCGTCACCGCCTGGCTGCGTGCCCAGGGGTTCGAGCGGGCGCAGTCGTTGCAGGGTGGGATTGATGCTTGGTCGGCATTCGTCGATCCGAAGGTCCCGCGATATTAACTTCCCCCTGAGGCGGGGCATCACTGCCATGCTGCTATGATCCTCCGGAACAGAAAGGACGACGATGAAACGTCTAATAGGACTGGGATCGATGCTGCTTATTGCTACGTCGCTCTTTTCGCAGGAGCCTGCGCCGATCACACCGAAGCAGATATTTGAGAACACCAAAGCGGCAACGGTGCTCATCCTCACCGGTGAAGGAGCGGGACGTTTGGGCGGGATTGCCACGGGCGTGCTCATCTCGAAGGATGGTGTCTTGCTCACGGCCCTCCATGTAGTCAAGGGGGCGGCAGAGGTGCAGGTTCGGCTGGCAAATGGTGACGTGTTCGATAGAGTTCAATTGCTGGGTTCGGACGAACGCCGAGACATTGCGGCGCTGAAGATCACGGGCGGGAGGCTGCCGTTCCTGTCCGCCGGGGGCACTTCATCGCTGGCGCAAGGCGATCCGGTTTACGCCGTCACCAACACGGACGGGCTCAGTTGGAGTGCGACTGAGGGTATACTGTCGGCGGTTCGCCCCGCAGACGAAGTTCCTGGCGCAGGCACAGGCTTCCGGCTGCTTCAGTTCACCGCGCCAGTGGCGCACGGAGCCAGTGGTGGCGCGCTGGTCGACAAGAACGGGGCGCTGATAGGTATCATCACCAGCGGCATGCATGGGGACGCTGCGTTCGCTGTCCCGATCGAGAATCTCTTAGGGTTGGCTGACTCGGGTCGACCAGTTGCGCTCGGTTTTGGTGCGTTGCTGCAAACGTCCGCAAAGCTCTCGGCAGATATTCCGCAATCAAGCGCCGCTATCGCGGATTCCGACCCGAAAAAGATACTCAAGAACGCGAAGACCATATTCGTTCATTCCAAGACATCTTTTCTAACGGTCGATACGCTTGAGCGCGCCTTGATTTTGCAGAAGGACTGGGGCGCACTAGGACTGACGATGGTCCAGGATCCGCGAGTTGCGGACTTGATTATCGAAATAGATCGTCCATTGTTCACCTACATTCACACCTTTGTTATCTCAGACAAGAGGACCACTATAGTTCTGGCCTCGGGCAAAGTAACCGCGTTTGACGGAACTATCGCCTCTGGCGGACTTGCAAAAGACGTAGTCAAAGTCTTCGCAGAAGCCCGCCTGCCAGAGACCGGAACCAAGAAGTAGCATTGGACAATGACGTTGGAACAAGAGGCCATGTCGGTGCGGATTAGATCTGAGATGAACGCTTGAATACCCGACCTCCGCAACGTATTCCGTCCTAAAATGTAGCCACCTGACTCCCTCAGATGAAGCGCGGCAATCTGGCCTCGGGATTAGTGAGTAGCCGCAGTGGGAGGGATTTTATGAACGCTATCGAATATGCACGTCAGAATTATCCACGTTTTCTTGAGGAGTTGAAGGCGCTGTTGCGCATACCTTCCGTGTCTACGCTCCCTGAGCATAAGGGCGATGTGAGGCATGCTGCCGAGGTGTTGGTAGCGGAGTTGAAGCGCATCGGCATGGAAAACGTCCGGCTCATCGACAGTCAGACCGGGGGGCATCCGCTCGTCTACGCGGATTGGCTGCACGCCCAGGGCAAGCCGACCTGCCTCGCGTACGGCCACTTCGATGTGCAGCCGCCCGATCCGCTCGACGAATGGCTATCGCCGCCGTTTGAGCCGGTCGAGCATGACGGCAACATCTACGCGCGCGGGGCCGTCGACGACAAGGGCCAGATGTATATCCACATCAAGGCGCTGGAGGCGCTCCTTGCCGCGGGCGGCGGCAAGCTTCCGATCAATGTACGCGTGATCCTTGAGGGCGAGGAGGAAGTAGGCGGCGAGACGATTGCGAAGTTTGTAAAGGAGCACCCCGAGGAGCTGAAGGCCGACTTCGCCCTCATCTCCGACACCGAAATGTTTGCGCCTGAGTTGCCAACGTTGTGTGTCGGCCTGCGGGGCATGATCTATACCGAGATCGAGGCACGCGGGGCGAAGACGGACCTGCATTCGGGAATGTACGGCGGTGCCGCGCCGAATCCTTTCATCGCGCTGTCGCAGATCATCGCGCAGTTGAAGGGCACCGATGGCCGGGTCCTAATTCCCGGATTCTATGACCGCGTAGAGACGCCGAGCGCCGATGAGTTGACGGCGTGGAAGGCTCTCCCCTTCGACGAGGAGGGATATCGAAAGACGGAAGTTGGCTCTTCGGAATTGACGGGTGAGGCGGGCTACTCGGTGCTCGAGCGGACTTGGTCCCGGCCGACACTAGAGGTCCACGGCATGCCGGGCGGCTTCATCGGCGCAGGCGCGAAGACGGTGATTCCGGCCAAGG
>DASWUZ010000352.1:0-4575 GCA_036401395.1 Acidisarcina sp. | reverse complement strand
TCTCTGAGGCACGCATGTCATCCAGGCCGGCGTTATGCACTCGAAGAAAATGGATTGCCGCAAGCATCTTGCCGGTGTGGGCCGCCCGGCGCCCTGGTTCTCATCTCTGAGACATGGGGGACTACCGGGAAACAGTAATGTTCAGAAAGCCATCTACCACTTATGAATCAATCGACCGATCCCCACAACCTCGACCGTTTTGTAGAGGCGCAGGCGCAAATCTACAATCAAGTCTGCGAAGAACTCCGGCGCGGACGCAAAACCGGCCACTGGATGTGGTTCATCTTCCCGCAAATCGCAGGGCTCGGGCTTAGCTCGACTTCAATGAAATTCGCCATTCAGTCACGCGAGGAAGCGCAGGCCTATCTAGATCACCCCGTGCTCGGTCCTCGACTGATCGAGTGCACAGAGATTCTCCTCCAGATCGAGGGCCGCACCAGCCGGGAAATCTTTGGCGGTATAGATAACATGAAATTCCGTTCGTCGATGACCCTCTTTGCCAACGCCACCACTGGCGACCCCGAAGTATTCCAGCAAGCTCTCAACAAATACTTCGACGGCGAGCAAGACCAAGCGACCCTCGATCTGCTCTGATGTGCCGGAAGGTTCAATGCCGGCCTTGACCGGCAGAAATTGGCCGCGGTGTTTGGGGAAGACAAAAAAAGTAATTCACCGTCGCGCACGACCTTCGCCCAGAACGATGATCATTACTTCGGATTTCGGTTAGTCTCACATCTGCAAGACGCGATCTATGAGGTACCTCCTTCCATAGCCTCAAGATTTTAGCCTCGACCACCTACAAGGTCTTCTCTGTGCGCTTGATCACCTTTCCTTCGAAGTAGGAAGTGTTTGCCATATGGCACGCTGCGGCGGCGTGGTGGCCGAACATCACGTCTTCCACCGGCGGCTTGCGGGTGCGAATGGAGCTGAAGAAGTTCGCGAGGTGCGGGTGCAGATCGTCCCACGAGGTACCGTGCCAGACGGTGGGATCTTCGAGGGCGTGCGAAGCCAGCTCGGGGTCGTGTTCGGCGTGCCATAGCTCGAGGTAGGCTGCCTTCATCGCGGCGGGAAATCCATTGAGGCCGTAGTCCGGCCCGCGGTCTACTCCGAGTTGCGGTGTCAAAATGACGGAGTTGCCGCTGACTTCCAGTATCCCCTTCGACCCGAGAATGCGCGTGACTTCGGGCGTCTCCGTCCCTTGCGTGAGCCGGATCGAGACCGGCACTTGGCCGTACATGAATGTAGAGGTCTGCACGTCGGGCATATTACGCCCATCCTTCCAGCGACGAATGCCGCCGATGCTAAAGGCCTGATCGGGGACGGCGTTGATACCGGTGATGCATTGCATTCCGCTCAGCAGATGGACCATCAGGTCGCCGGCCATTCCCGTGCCGTATTCGTGAAAGCAGCGCCAGCGGGCGAAGGCGATTGGGTCGAAGGGCTTCTTGGGCACCGTGCCTTGCCACGTGTCCCAGTCAAGGGTGGCGGGCGACAGGTCGAGCGGGATGGGGTACTCCCACGCGCCGCTCGGCGAGTTGCGGCCTAGCTGCAGTTCGACCTGGAGAAGCTCGCCAATCGCGCCCTGATCGAAGAGCGATTTCGCCTGTAGGAAGAGCGTGGAGGAGACACGCTGCGAGCCGACCTGGAGGAAGTTCTTGCTGGCATGGACGGCGCGCACCATAGCTTCGCCGTCAGCGATGGTGTGGGACATGGGTTTCTCACAGTAGACGTCTTTGCCGGCGGCGATAGCGTCGACGACCGCCTGTTTGTGCCAGTGATCGGGCGTCGCGACGATGACGGCTTCGATGGATCTATCGTCGAGTAGCTCGTGATAGTTGCGCGTGGTGCGGATGGTGGAACCCGCGATTTCGCGAGCGAGGGTGTGGCGCGCGTCGTAGAGATCGGCGGCGGCCACGCATTGGCACTGCGGCAAAGTCATGCACGCGCGAAGAAGCGAGGAGCCTTGAATGCCCACGCCGATGGATGCGAAGCGGACTGGGTTGGCGGTGGGTGCCGGAGGCTGTTCAGCCGCCAGGAGGAAGTGCCGGGTGGGGACCAGGGAAACTAGTGCGGTGCCGGTGCCGGCCTGTAGAAAACTGCGGCGCGTGAAGTGGGAAGGGGATTGAGGCATGTGTGCTCCTGTGTTTTGATCGCGGAGCTATGTTAGTTCAATCCTCGGTCTCGTGCCTCGAGCTGGTTCGAAGCTCTGGGTCGTATCTTCGGGTACTCTGGCGATCCCGGACACGTTTTATGGCATTGGCGGTGACTTGCCCGTAGATTCCATTTTCGCAGAGCCAGTCATCGCAGCTGCTCCCGATGTTTTCCTTCTTCAGGGTTGTTCTCATATGGCGCGCATGTCCAGGCGCTTCCCGAGCACCTTCAGTGCGGCGGCGATGCTGTCGATGCGGGTGGTGTGCTGGATGTTGGTTAGGCGGTTGACCTCTTGCGGAGTCGTGTTGAGTCGCCTTGCAAGTTCGGCGGGCCGAACGTGTTGGTGGATCATTTCGTTCAGGAGGAGGACCTTTGCGGAGAGACTGGCGGGGAGTTCCACGACGGCCTGTCCGCGTTTTGGCGCAGACGGCATGGGCACTTCGCGGCGGTCTTCGAAGTAGAAATCGAGGGCGGTCTCGAGAGCGTCCCGGGCCTCTGCGATGGCCTCTGCTTTGGTCTCTCCCTGGGTGATGGCTTCAGGAATATCTTTGAAAGTCGCTACGAATCCGCCGTCTTCGTCCCGCTTGAGCGTGATTGGATATAAGAACATCGCAGTCCCTTCTACTTCACATCAAGTTGCTTTTTGATTCCCTCGACGAGGCCTTTCTTGAGCTCGGCGTTGTGCATCGGCAGTACGGACTGCCTGCCGTTCAGATAGACCTTCAAGTGCGAGCCTTTCCCGGTTTTGAAGGTGGCCCCGAGCTCCGAGAGCCAGCGCTTGAACTCTTTACTCTTCACCTCTCCAAGTATTAGCAATTTTGATTATAAGAGGCAAGCAGCATGTTTCCGCGGAATATGCACTCGGTACGAGAGAAGCGGTCGGTTACTTTCGCGCGCCTTCCGCTTGTACTGACGCCTAAGTGACCAGGGCTCCCGTCAGCTGGCTTACTTGTTTGATTTGGTTGCGGGTGCAGTATTGTTCGAGGGATTTGGCGATGCGTTCGGTAGCACGGGGGTCGGCGTAGGTGGCGGTGCCTACCTGGACGGCGGTAGCCCCGGCCAGCAGGAACTCGACTGCGTCTTCCGCCGTGGTAATGCCGCCCATGCCTATAATCGGGATTTTGACGGCGCGGGAGGCCTCGTAGACCATCCGCAGGGCGATGGGCTTGATGGCCGGGCCCGATAGACCACCGGTGACGTTGGCAATACGCGGACGGCGCGTCTTCACATCGATGGCCAGCGACAGGAAAGTATTCACGAGCGACAGCGCGTCGGCTCCGGCGCTCTCGGCGGCGCGGGCCATGTCGGCGATGCTGGTCACGTTGGGCGAGAGCTTCACAATCAGCGGCCGGGTGGCTGCCTTCTTCGCCTGTGATACCAGTTCAGTCAACAGCGCGGCGTCCGAGCCGAAGACCATTCCGCCGTGGGTGACGTTAGGGCACGAGACATTAAGCTCGTAAGCAGCGATGCCCTTGGCGTCGTTGAGGGCGTCGATGACGGCGAGGTAGTCTTCAATGGTGTAGCCGAAGACGTTGACGATGATGGGGCACGTGGGCCGTTCGCGTAGCTGGAGCAGTTTCGTTTCGATGAAGGCCTGGACGCCGATGTTCTGCAGGCCGATGGCGTTCATCATCCCGGCGGCGGTCTCGATGATGCGGGGCGCTTCATTGCCAGCCATCGGCTCGCGAGACAGACCCTTGGTGACGAAGGCGCCAAGCTTGCTGAGCGAGACGATGTCGTCAAATTCAATGCCGTAGGCGAAGGTGCCGCTGGCGGCGATGACGGGGTTGCGCAGCCAGATGTCGGCGACGCGGACGGTCATGTCCGGCTTCATGGGTGGGTTGCTGCCGGTTGGTTCACTGGCATTGGGGCTGCGTGTACAGCGATGACTTGGACGTCCTCGGCCTGAAAACCCTTAGGGCCTCTGACGACGTTGAACTCTACATGTTGGCCCTCCTCCAGGCTGCGGAAGCCGTTACCGCGGATCGAACTGTGGTGGACGAAGACATCGGCTCCATCGTCACGGCTAATGAATCCATAACCCTTCGCGTCGTTGAACCATTTAACGACGCCCTTCTCTGTGGCTGCTTGGGGGCCGAGTGCGGCGGTTGTAACTTGCGGTAGCGAAGTGGCTGGTTGCTGAGCTGAGGTGGTGGCCCTGGGGGACGCCGACGTGTCCGGCGAGGCATTGGTGGCCATTGCTTTCTTGCGAAGCGGATGCGCGGCAACGACAACTGGCAACGGGTAGCTAATCGCGGCGTCAGGCCGCAGCGCCTGCGTGAGGATGCGCCCGACCGAAGCCGAGGGCTGATTGATGCCGAGAATGGACGCCAGGGTAGCTGCAAGATCGACCGGCGCCACGCGTCCGCGATAAATGCCCGGCGCAAACGAGGCCCCATAGAAACCGAGTGGCACGTGGCGGTC
>DASWUZ010000351.1:0-2424 GCA_036401395.1 Acidisarcina sp. | reverse complement strand
CGTTGGATATGGGTCCCGTTCTGTCGTCTTGAGGCAAGCCGCAGATCCTTCGCTATGCTCAGGATGACAGAACTGATTAACGAATTAAATGATTCAGGACGAGGTCCCCGGGTTGGTCAACTAAACGGGGGCAAGCCGAATCGACTTGCGACTCAGCTCCCCCCTTCGCGCGGCTCAGTGCCGGGATGGCGGATTTTATCAAACGAATTTACGACTCACTAAACTATTAAGTCTCCAGGTCTACCTGAGCCGCGCCATAACGTCGTCGAGCACCTGGCGGCTAGGGCGGGTTCGCCCCTGCGGCAGGGTGGCAAGTGGATCGTCGACGAGGTTGAGCAAGTCGGTGAAGCTGGGCTTCTTAGTGTCTATGTAGAAGATGCCGGTAAGCACTTCACCACCTTCATGCGCCTCCATCAGGGCCTTCATGGCTGCTACGCGGCTAGTCGGGTCGTAGTCCTCGTGGAGTTTCCGGAGTCGCAGGTGGGAGCCGTCGTGCATCTCCACGTCGCGGGTGGTTCCGGGGTCGTAGTCGACGTCGATCTCTTCGAAATAGGGAACGAAGCCGGCCTCGGAGATCTCTTCTTCATGTTCAACCATGTACTTGTAGCTTTTCGTCGAGCCCTCGTGGTCGTTAAAGGTCACGCAGGGCGAGATAACATCGAGCATCACAGTTCCCTTGTGCGCCATGGCGGCTTTAAGCATCGTGAGCAGCTGCTTCTTATCGCCGGAGAAGGACCGGCCGACGAAGGTCGCGCCAAGCTGGACCGCGAGGGCGCAGGTGTCGATGGCGGGCAGATCGTTGATGACTCCCGTCTTGAGTTTGGAGCCGACATCGGCCGTCGCTGAGAACTGGCCCTTGGTGAGGCCGTAGACACCGTTGTCTTCAATGATGTAGATCATGGGCAGGTTGCGGCGCATGAGGTGGACGAATTGGCCGATGCCAATCGACGCCGTATCGCCGTCGCCGCTGACGCCGAGGCCGAGCATGGTGCGGTTGGCGAGCAACGCGCCGGTCGCGACCGACGGCATGCGACCGTGGACGCTGTTGAAACCATGAGAGCGGCCGAGGAAGTATGCCGGAGTTTTTGACGAGCAGCCTATGCCGGAGAGCTTCATGACGCGCTCGGGCTGAACTCCCATCTCGTACATCGCATCGATGATGCGCTCGGATATGGCGTTGTGTCCGCAGCCTGCACAGAGAGTAGTCTTGCCGCCACGGTAGTCCAGCACTTGCAGGCCCAGGCGGTTGATTTTCGGTGCCTTCGGAGCTGGTGGAATCGGTCGAGCGGTGGGATTCGAAACAGGGATCGTAGCCATTAGATTCCTTCCTGCAATACGAGCTCGTCGGTTACCGACCGCGCGTCGATGGGCAGGCCGTTGAAGTGGCGGATGCTGCGCAGCTTCGTGACCTCGCTCGCGGGCAGGTCGAGCTTGAGCAGGTCGAACATTTGCGCGTCGCGGTTTTGTTCGATGATGTAGACGCGGTCGTGCGAGTCCAGGAAATCATGGACTTCCCGGCAGAATGGGTAGGCACGAATGCGCATGTAGTCCGTTTCCACACCGTATTCCTTGATGAGCTGGTCGCGGCTCTCCGTTACTGCAAAGTCGGAGCTGCCATAGGCGATAAGCCCTATGCGCGACCGGCCGTTCTGCACCATCAGCGGTCCGGGAACCATGTTACGCGCCGTGTCGAACTTACGACGCAGCCGCTCCATGAGGTGCTGGTAGTCATCAGGGCGCTCGGTGTAGAGGCCCTTTTCGTTATGACCTGTTCCGCGTGTGAAAAAGGCGGCTTTTGGGTGGGGAGTACCAGGCAGCGTGCGATACGGAATTGCGTCGCCGTCCACGTCTTTGTAGCGGGCAAAATCGCCAAGGCGATTGAGGTCGTCGGCGGTTAGCACCTTTCCGCGATTGATGGGCTTCTCAGGGTATTGGAAGGGCTCGGACATCCAGTTATTCATGCCGAGGTCGAGGTCTGAGAGCACGAAGACTGGGGTCTGGAGTTGTTCGGTAAGATCGAAGGCCGCTATACCGAACTCAAAGCATTCTTTGACGCTGCCCGGCAGTAGAACTACGTGGCGGGTATCTCCGTGCGACAGAAAAGCTGCCGCCATCAGGTCGGCCTGGGCGGTGCGCGTGGGCAGGCCGGTAGAGGGGCCGACGCGCTGCACGTCGAAGATCACGCCAGGCAACTCGGCAAAATATCCGAGCCCGGAAAATTCTGCCATCAGCGAAAGTCCCGGCCCCGAAGTGGCGGTCATCGACCGCGCCCCGGCCCAGCCTGCGCCAAGCACCATGCCGATAGCGGCGAGTTCGTCTTCCGCTTGAACGACAGCGAAGGTAGCTTTGCCGTCGGGCTCGATCCGATATGCCTTGAGGTAGTCGATGAGCTGCTCAACGACTGACGACGAAGGCGTAATCGGA
>DASWUZ010000350.1:0-34642 GCA_036401395.1 Acidisarcina sp. | reverse complement strand
CCAGAGCGCCTACCAGCCGCAGCAAGCGATCGGTTTAGCACAACAGAAGATCATGCCATCGACCGCGCAGGACAAGGAGATGAGCATGGGGTTCGGTTTGAGTCTTTGAGCAGTGTGGAGACGGATGTAGCAAAGAGAGCTAATTCGGCGCAGCAAATGCATTGGAGCGAGTACGGGAATTTGTAAGAGGGGATATGAATATGTCGGCACAGGAAATCATCGACTTCGACAAAAGCGGCGTGAAGTCGCCCAAGCGGGAGCATACAGGGACGGAGTTCAAGATTGGTCGCAAGAAACCACCCCAACGGGTCTCCGTTGCACCCGAAAACAAGATCCTCGTAAGCCGTGAGGAAGCATCCCAGATGCTTTCCATCAGTCAGCGTGCGCTCGACTACCTTGTGGCAACCAAGCGATTGACCGCCAGAAGGATTGGCGGCCGAGTTCTGATCCCGGTCTCAGACTTGCGTCAGTATGCGCGCTTTGACCATCCAGAACGAATTGCAGGCTGAGCTTTCGATGCAGGTGCATTGTGTTCATATTTGCGGACGGTACGTCGTCATCGCGTAGGTCGCCCCGCTATGAACACTCTTCCGATAGCGTTCAAGACGCCCTCTGAAGGCCCAAAAGCGACATCCAAGATCCGAGAGGGAGGCCGGGCATTCTTGCAGCGGTCATGGCTGATCTCGCTTTCATTTCGCTCATCACTCTTGTGGACATCGAAAGAGGCGAGCCGGGCATTGCTGCGGGGAGGCAGGCAGCAGTCCTCTCTGTACTTGAGAGGATCGACGAGCTGCGCGAACTGGCGGAAGCTATGTCCAATAGAATCGGTGCTAGGCTTGAAAAGAAGCGCTCAGCATAGCGTATTTCAATCCGCCGAAAACACAGAAAGACGGACGCAACGATTTAGAAGCTACGCACTGTGCACGTAAATCAGTAAATGTAAAAATTGTTTCTTTTGAACAACATGCGGGTGACAACAGCCACCAAACAGCCACCACATTTTGCCTAGAAAAAAAGTGCAGTTGGCCCATCGAAAAAACAGCCACCAAGCGTTCAGAATGGGTTCAGTGGCTGTTTAAGTCCGCAAGCGAGTCCGCCGAAGCGCTCAGTGGCCGTTTGGTGGCTGTTGGTTTTCCACTTTCCTGCTTTTTGGTGCGATTCGGTGCAAGAGCTGCTTTGCTTGTATCTGTTGCAGTGAATAGGCTTATGCGACTATATGCGACTCAGTGCAAGACGCTGCTAAACGTCAAAATACTGACTCAAAATCCGCCGAGGGCAACCTCATGGGGGTTCGATTCCCCCTCCCGGCACCAAGATGGTATGGTTCTCGAATGCCTCTCCTGTGGAGAGGCATTCGTATTGTCGGCAATTGAGCCTCATAGCGAAGCTCGTCCTGGCCTAATGCTTAGTCCAAGCTTCGGCTTTCCAGGATTATCGGCGCCCATTGGCGAACGCCATATCGTGACCTTCAGCCCCGGAACTAGCTACTCTGATGATAGAGATGACACGAGCTGCGCATCTTCGTCGTATTCGCTTCTGGCTGACGATCTTTATGGCAGGGCTGGTGGTGAGCGGCGTCACCGCCTTTCCTCTTCAAACTGAGCTCGGCTGGATTATTTCTTTCCTACACCGCCCCGCCTTGCGAGTGGCTGAACTTACGTGGGTTCTTCCCTGGATGGAACGGGTCTACGATGGACTGAGTGTGGCAAACGCTCGCTACCCGTTCCTAGCGTATGGCTGACTGGCTGGCCGCCCACCTTGTGATCGCAATCGTCTTCATAGGCCCATTCATCGATCCGGTTCGCAACAAGTGGGTGATAACTTTTGGCCTGATCGCCTGCGCTTGTGTAGTACCGCTCGCGGTCATCGCTGGTCCTATACGCGGGATCCCCTTCGCTTGGCGTCTGGTCGATTGCAGCTTTGGGATCTTTGGGGCTCTTCCACTCCTGCTTTGCAGGCGTTCCATTCTTGCGATCGAAAGACAGGGAGGGTAGCAGCTTTTGGGGCCATTTTCAAAGTGATGCCGTTCGGATCGAGCATTGCACGCGCCGGGTATAGGTGATGACTAGCCACGACGACATATCCGGACTCGTTGATTGGGGTGAGATTAGCGGGGCTAGTACTCTATGCCGCGCTGGGCCAGGGTGCCGGATTCGTAGGCATGTTTTAGCTGGAGCATTTCGGTCACGGTGTCGGCGATTTCGACCAGTGAAGGGTGGGCGTTGCGGCCGGTCAGGATGACGTGGACCATCTCGGGTCGGGCTTTGAGGGTCTCGACTACGAGGGCTGGGTCGAGCATGCCGTAGCCAATGGCGTAGTTGATTTCGTCGAGGATGACCATGTCCCAGTCGCCGGAGAGGATAGCTTCGCGGGCCTCGTCCCAGGCGTCGTGGACGAGGCGGATATCTTCTGGATCGGTATCGGCGCCGCCTACCTTTACAAAGCCGCGGCCCATCTGCTTGAGGACGAATTTTTCACCGAAGGCTTTTACCGCGTCGAGTTCGCCGTAGTGCCATGAGCCTTTGAGGAACTGGAGCATCAGGACGGTCATGCCGTTGCCGACGGCGCGGAGGGCGGTGCCCATGGCGGCCGTGGTCTTGCCTTTGCCGGGGCCGGTGTTGATGAGGATGAGGCCGCGGCGGGCTTCGTTCGGGGGTGGTTCAGTCATAGGCCCTACCTAAAAGAGATGGCGGTGATGGTGATGGCGGTTCAAGGAGTTGTTGTGGTGGTTTCCGGCGGGTGTGGCAGCTGAACGCACTGCTAACTGGCGTGGCCGGAGTGGTAGGGGTGCCCTGCGAGGATTGTAAATGCGCGGTAGATTTGTTCTGCAAGCACAAGGCGCATCAGCGAGTGGGGCAGCGTCAGCCGCCCGAAGGAGAGGATGAGGCCGGCCCGGGCGCGGGCGGCGTCCGACCATCCGTTGGGCGGGCCGATGGCAAAGAGGAGCGCCTGCCGGCCCTGGTCGCGCTGGGTGCCTATCCAGGCGGCTAATTCTTCGGAGGTGAGGAGCCTTCCCCGGCTGTCGAGGGCGACGAGGAAAGGCGGGGTGCGCGATTTCTGCTTATCAAGGTGGTCAAGGAGCGCCTCTTCCGTGCGGAAGGTGGCTGTATCTATAGAGGCGTAGGGTTTGGCTCGCTCCATGTATTGGGAGATGAGGGTTGTTAGAGTGGCAGCGTCTTTTTGGGCGCTGGTAGAGCGAGCAGTGATGGAGGCTATTGTAATTTTCACAGGTTTAGGCCGAGTCTACTGTGGCTTAATGCGCCAGCTGGTGAGCATTGCTGTGCCTGGCCCTTCCTGCCTTCCGGAAACTTCTATATTGTCTGCGACAATTCTAGAATCTCCAGCGGGACGGAAGGGCGAGCTCGGCGGGGCGGTAAAAGTGCGGTTATTCTGCTTAAGTACAAAGTCGGCAAGTGAACTATCCACAAAAAGAGAGTAGCAGTGGAGGTATTGTGAACGTGTCCAAGATTGACTGTAAGGGAACGCCCACTATTAAGCTTGAACTGTCATCGGAAGCGTTGTCTGCCATTCCCTCCCCAAGCCAGTGTCAAACCGCGCCCTGTCGGGAAACGGGCCTACGGTATGCCACATCCGTTCTTTTGATCGCGTCCATCTTGCTCCCTCAGACCGCCGCGCACGCGCAGACCGCTGCCGCACCAGCATTAAAGTCTCCCGCTGCCGCACCGTCCGCCACGGGCCCCGCAACGCCAGGCATGGGGACATCCACGGCTGTTACGTCGCCAGACCAGCGCCTCCAACTTAAGTTTTCCGTGCTCGACACAGTTCCAGACACGTCGGGACGCCTCGTTTACTCCGTCCTCTACAATGGCAAGCCTCTCCTCGAAGACTCCGGCCTTAGCCTCAAACTTGCCGGAGCACCCCCGCTGGGCGAAAACGTCCGCATCACGGAAGCCACCCCGTCCTCAGGCGTAGATGACTACGACCAAATTTCAGGAACAGCCAGCCACGTGCATGACGCCTACAACAGCATCACCGTCACCGTTTCCGAGCCGGACAATCCCGGTCGTGGGACGCCCCGGACCCTCTCCATCGAAGCCCGTGCCTACAATGGCGCGGTCGCCTTCCGCTACGTTGTCCCCGAGCCACCCGGAGCAAACGGGCAATACTACCAGCGAATGCTACGCCTTGAAGAAGAACGCACCCAGTTCAATTTTGACCGCGACGCCTCTACCTGGGCGCTGGAGCTACCCAACTTCCGCTCCGCCTACGAGAGCGAATTCATCCCTCTATCGATCAGCGCCTTCAGCTCGCAGGGCGGCGCGCCGACCCGCCTGCTCGTCGGCCTTCCTCTGCTCACCCACATTCCCGGGCAGGCATGGCTCGCCATCACCGAGGCCGACCTCGAGACCAACAGCGTCATGTATCTAACCGGCGGCCCCGCCGATTTCCCCTCGCAGAAAGCCCAGTTTCACCTTCAGACTGTCGTCGCACCTCGCTTCGACGACCCGCCGTCCGACCCCAGTATCGCCGTCATTGGTCGCCTCCCTCACCACTCCGCCTGGCGGGTGCTTGAGGTGGCCGACACTCCCGCCGCACTCACCGAGTTGAACGTAGTCAACGACCTCAATCCACCATCTGTCCTCACTGACACTAGCTGGATACATCCCGGCAAGTCGGCATGGGGCTGGTGGAATGGCAACGCCGGGGCGGATGGCAAATCCGCCAACACCACTGCGGGCCTCGAATACTTCGTTGACTTCGCCGCCGCCTCAGGCTTCCCCTACATGCTGGTCGACGGAGGGTGGTCAGAGCCCGACGACATCACCAAACCGAACAGCCGCGTCGACGTCCCCGCCATCGTCCAATATGCTGCGGCGAAAAACGTCAAAGTCTGGATTTGGACCCACTACACTCCCACCGTTCTGCAGATGGACGCAGCCTTTCCCATCTATGAAAAATGGGGCGTCGCGGGCGTCAAAATCGACTTCATCCAGCGCGGTGACCAGACCGGAATCGAGTGGTACTACCGCGCCGCACGACTCGCCGCCGCGCATCACCTCATGCTCGACTACCATGGCACGACCACCCCGTGGGGCATCAGCCGCACTTACCCCAACGTGATGGGCTACGAAGGCGTGCTCGGCATGGAAAACTCCAAGTGGAGTACCCGCGATAATCCGGTCAGTCATACCACCCTTCCCTTCACTCGCATGTTGAGCGGGCCTATGGACTACACGCCCGGCGGATTTGGCAACGCCACCGAAGAGACCTTTGTCGCCCGCAACTTCCGTCCCATGGTTCTCGGTACAAGGGCCCAGCAACTTGCCCTCTACGTCCTCTATTTCGCGCCCATCCAGATGGTGGCCGACGCGCCCGCCGCCTACCAGGGCCAACCCGAATTTCAATTCATCAAGGACGTTCCGGCCACCTGGGACGAGACCCGTGGCCTGCAGGGCAAGCCCGGAGAATCCGCTACCATCGCGAGGCGCAGCGGCCACGACTGGTTCATCGGATCGATCAGCAACTGGACGCCTCGCGACATCGCCATCCCGCTGAACTTCCTCGGCCCCGGCAAATACACCGCAGAAATCTACCGCGACGCCAACGACGCTGATCAAAACCCACAGCACGTGACGATAGAAAAGAAATCAGTCCGCCAGTCCGATACCCTCGCCCTCCACCTGGCTTCCGGGGGAGGAGCAGCCATACGCCTGAGGCCTGCGAGCTAACCAGGCGCATCGCTAGCTGTGATCCAAATCGATACCCGCGCCCGGCACGGCAGGACCGCAATGGGACTAGCTTTGACGCGCACTGCCTCTACTGAACAGGAAACGGCCCACGCGATTGACGGAACCGTAAGAGTCGCCGATATGTCGAGCAGGAGTACGTCAAGGGCCAGTGACAACGACAACCTCGCCAAACCGCACCTTCAGTGTGCCCCCGTCGAGGCTGACATCTTCGCTCACGGTCTGGAAGCATTTAGTCCACGCTCCGCCATTGGCCATTCTTGCGATGGCTGCATTGCTGTTTGCCTGCACCGCCTTCCTGCACGGCCTTGAACCTGACAAACGCATCGACCAATACGGCCACGATGTCTGGACCTCCCAACGAGGACTGCCCGGCGAGGCGGTATACCAGATCATGCAGTCCCTGGATGGATACCTGTGGCTGCGCACCTCAAGTGGCCTCGTTCGCTTCGACGGCGTACGTTTCGTATCCATGGACTCGGCCGTCGGCAGCGAGCCCATCAAGGCGTTGGCCATGAGCGCTAGCGGCGATCTGCTGGTGCGTACCACCTCAAGGACCGCGATTTACAAGAGTGGCGCCTTCGCTGATTATCGGCCCGTCCAGCCCCTGCCCGATGGCGAGATAAAAAGTGTGTTCGAAAGCAGACAGCACGAAGTCCTCATAGGCGCCGACGACTTTCTCTACCTCGGCGATACCCAGCGAATCAAGCTGATCCAGCATGGCACGGAAGCCGTCTCCTCTTTCCTTCAGGACGAGACCGGCAAAGTCTGGGTGGGGGCCTCCACCGGGCTCGCAACCTACCACGCCGGTATCCTCTCCGACGCACTTGGAAAAAACAGGGTTCCTCCTGTGTTCTCCCTTCTCGAGGACAGCAAACGCCAGATATGGGTTGGAGCCGCCGCTGGCCTTTACCGGTTGAACCAGCCCTCGCCCAATCCCCTGGGACATAGACCCGAGAGCGATCCGTCGCTGACTCAAGTAGCTCCCGGCAAAATCAGCGGCCCCGTCAACGCCATCGCCGAGGATCGGTCAGGGAACCTCTGGGTAGGGACTACCTCGAACGGCCTCTTCCGCCGGCAGGGCGACTCCATTTCATCCTTCGGCCTGACCGACGGCCTCAGCGATAACCGCGTCCTCGCCATCTTCGAAGACCGCGAAGGAAGTCTCTGGGTCGGCACCGGCAGCGGACTTGACCGTTTCCGCAACACCAAAGTCACGACCTACACCACTTATGAGGGGCTGCCCTCTAATACCACCAGGGCGGCACTCCGCACCCGAGACGGCAGCATTTACGTCATCTGCGATAACGGTGGTCTGGCCCGCATCAAGGACGGCGTGATCACCGCAACCAGAGAAATACCCGGCATTAAAGTCTTCAACGCCAGTTCCATGACCGAGGACAAGGACGGCTCTATCTGGATCGGCAACATGCAAGGCCTTGTGCGGTTCAAGGATGGCGTCTTCACTGCCTACGGTGGCGACCCGCGTCTTGTCGGCAAGTTCATTCCAGCTCTAGCGGCCGACGAGGACGGCCTTATCTACTCCAGCTCGGACACGGTCACCTATCGTTTCAAAGATGGAAAGGTGCAGCCCTTCACGGTCGGCGGAAGGAGAAACCTGCAATCGGGGCCAGGGAACTATGCCTTTGCCATCTATCACGACCCGGCGGGCACGCTCTGGTTTGGGACCGAGCAAGGTCTTTCCCGGTACGCGCGGGGACAACCACCCAACACATTCCGAATCAACCAAATCCAGTTCCCTGTCACCTCCATCTCTGACGACGGCCGGGGCAGCCTTTGGCTGGGAGGCCGCACCCCCGGCTTGACTCGCTTTCGCATCTCCGACAGACGCATCACCCACTATAAAAAAATCGACGGCCTTTTCGACGATTACCCCACGCGTGCCCTTTTTGATGACGACGGAAATCCATGGATCAGCACCTCCAACGGCATTTACAGTGCCCGACGGAAAGACATGGACGACTTTGCCGACGGACGCATCAGCACCGTGCCGACCGTGGTCTACGGGATTGCCGACGGGATGAAGACCAGCGAGGCCTCTACACCTTCCGCCCAACCCGGCGGCGCAATCGGGCCCGACGGCCGATTGTGGTTTACAACTTCGAAAGGCATCGTTGCCATCGACCCTCGCCACTTGCCGCACAACGCCCTGGCCCCTCCGGTTGTCCTCGAAAGCGTAGTGATCGACAATGCCACCATGCCCGCGTCCGGCGATTTTCAGGTCCCTCCAGGCAAAGACAAGTTGGAATTTCACTACACCGCCCTCAGCTTTGTCGTACCGGAGCGCGTCCGATTCAAATATCAACTCGAAGGATACGATCGGCAGTGGGTAGACGCCGGCCCGAGGCGAGTGGCGTACTACAACAACCTTTCGCCCGGACACTACCGCTTCAAGGTCATCGCCGCCAATGACGATGGCGTCTGGAACGATGTGGGTGCTTCCATTGGCTTTGAGATGAAGCCGCACTTTTACCAGACCCACTGGTTCCAGTTGCTGTGCGGACTGCTCATCATATTGGCTGCAATCGCCGGACATCGCATCAACACGCGCATCTTTCGCCGCCGCGCCCTTGAATTGAATCGGCTCGTAGAGGAACGCACGGCAGAGTTGCGAAAGAGCACACTCGACCTCGAGAAAAGCACTGCAGAGCTGCAGGAGAGCAAGCGCCATCTGGAGCAGGTCGCCTTCCTTGATAGTCTTACCGGCCTTCCCAATCGCCGCATGTTTACGCAGCAAATCCGGAAGATGCTGGCGATGTCAAAGCGCACTGGTGGCCGCTTTACGCTGGTCATGATTGATCTCGATCAATTCAAGCGGACCAATGACACTATGGGGCACGACGCCGGCGACGCGCTCCTGATCCACGCGGCAGGCCGCCTCAAAGCCGCAGTGCGGGAGACAGACTGCGTTGCTCGCCTGGGTGGCGACGAGTTCGCAGTCTTGATCGCCAGTGACGATGGCGCCATCAGCGTTGACCTGATCTGCCGACGCATATTGGATAACTTTGTTCCGGTAGCCCCCTACAAAGGCGCGGAGTTGAAGATCACTCCAAGCATCGGGGTTGCCACGTTCCCTGATGATGGCGAAACCGACGAAGCCCTCTGCAAAGCGGCCGACATTGCGCTCTACAAGGCAAAGGGCTCCGGAGGAAACTGCCAGCGCTTCTATCACCAGGAGCCTTCTACCCACACGGTCCGTGAGCTCACTCGTCCTTAGCCGGGGGAGCGGATGAGGGCCCACTCCAGTTCAGCTTTGACTCGACCCCCGCTGCGCTGTATTAATCCGCCGAGATGGAAGGGAACGTTCCAGTCGCGTAGCGGATCCATGTTCCGATCCATATTCAAGCGTATCCGGTCTCTCCTGAGAATGTGCCTACTGAGTCTGGTCCGGGGAGTCGAGTCTTTATCCTGGAGACATCTATCGCCCTTCTCTAAGCCGCATAGCAAGCCGGTCCGGCAGCCCGGCCCTCAGAATACTCATCTGCGCCGCGCGAACATCGTAAGGCACGCGGAAGAAACCCACCGTCTGCCGCACATCGTCATAGATCGCAAACGCCGCCCGCCAATCGTAATCGCGCGGCTGACCCACCGACCCGGGGTTCAACATGTAGCGGGCACTCACATTGAGTTGGACCTCGAATTCCTCGGCGCTATCGCGCGTCTTATAGAGCGGCTGCACTTTGAACAGGGCCTCGCCGCTGGCCGCGAATCCCCCCTGCATATGCGTGTGCCCAAAAAAGTTGTAGAGGGTCGCAGCATCGCGCAGCGGCTGCCATGCGTCGCGCATCGAGAACATGTACTCATCCTCATCGAGCAGCGAACCGTGCATGCAGCTCACCATCGGTCCATTCGGCTTAACGGGGCCCTGCACCAGCCGCTGCAGCCACTGAGTATGCTCGGGCGTCAGAACTGCCTGCGTCCACCGCGCTGCCCGAGCCGCCACCGCATTAAATTCTCCCGGCGTAGTGAGCCCCGAACATACCCGGTCATGGTTTCCCCGAACAAAAATTGTCCCCAGGTCGCGCACCCGCTCGATGACCTCATTTGGATTGCCGCCGTACCCGACAATGTCCCCAAGGTTCCACACGACCTCATGGTCGGGCGCAGCAGCAAGCACCGCTTCGAGAGCGTCAAGGTTCGCGTGGATGTCGGAGAGGATAAGCGCGCGCAATCGGCAACCAGGCAGAGAGTCTCTAATCTCGACTCATACTGCGCATCTCAATCTATCTGCCTGCTGCCATCCACGGCAATATCGGCACCGGAATCGGGGCCGCCTGGTTTCCGTCGTATCCAATGTCCACCCCCGGCATCGACCAGCGTGTCCGCTTCCTGACCTGGCATGGGACGCAGGGTAGCCAGCGGCTGCGTCTTGTCTGTCGTGAGCGTCGGGACCGCTCCCAGCAGGCTCCGCGTGTATGCATGCAGCGGATTGCGAAAAATCTCCGCACTCGGCCCCTGCTCAAGGATCAGCCCACCGCGCATCACCGCCACCCGGCTCGCCACCTGCGAAACCACCGCCAGGTCGTGCGAGATAAACAGCATCGCCAGCCCAAACCGCTTGCGCAGATCGGCCAGCAGCTCCAGTATCTGCGCCTGTACAGTCACATCGAGCGCCGTAGTAGGCTCATCGGCGATCAGCAGCCGCGGGCGATTAGCCAGAGCCATCGCAATCAAAATCCGCTGCCGCTGCCCGCCTGAAAACTGGTGCGGATAATCCTTCAGCCGCCGCTCCGGCTCCAGCAGCGCAACCGCCTCCATCGCCTCGATCACCGCCCGCCGCACCTCGCGCCGCCCCAGCCTGGGCTGATGAACACGCACCGCCTCGGCAACCTGCTCCCCCACCGCCATCACAGGATTCAGCGCCGTCATTGGCTCCTGAAAGATCATCGCAATCTGGCTCCCGCGCCGCCGCCGCATCTCCTCCGCGCTCAGCGTCAGCAGTTCGACTCCCTCAAACCGAATCGACCCCTCAACCCGCGCCGCGTCCCCCAGCAACCGCAGAATCGCCAGCGAAGTGACTGACTTTCCAGACCCCGACTCCCCGACCAGTCCAAGAACTTCCCCAGCCTCGATGGAAAACGAAACCCGCGAGACCACCGGAGCGCTAGCCACACTCGCGGTCGGGACGGAAGCCCGGCGAGACCCAAACCAAATCGATAAATCCTCAACCTGAAGCAGCGAAGCCACAACCCATCCTATCCCCACCGCTCAAAGCACCCGCTCTTCAACAAGCCTCCACAACGCGGATGCCCATTTCATGAAGACAGCCTCACCGTCTTTAAGAGTAGGACCGCAGGAGGCTCCATCCACCGGTTAGGACCAAACCCTCCCGCCCTAACCGCATCTAAATACCACGAAAGCAAAGGAGCACACCACCTATGAAATCGTCGACGCGACGTCATCGTCCCGAGCCCTATCTCGCAGCCTTGATAGTCCTAGGCGGCTTGACCCTCCAGGCCCAGCAGCCGGACACATCCTCGACCACCAGCCAGACCACCACCACTACCACCACGGAGCCCACGACGCCATCCGCAACGACTGGGCCCACCACGACTGCGCCATCGACTACCACAGAAACGACCACAACCACCCAGCCGATGACCAAGTCCGAAATCAAAAGGCAGCGCAACCAGCAAAAGCACGAAGAGCGCGCAGCCAAGGCAGACGCAAAGGCCGCAAAAGCCGCAGCCAAGGCCAAGCAACAGCAGGACAAGTCCGTCCAGGAGAAAGAAAAGGCCGCAGCCGACGCACCGAAGAGCTAGCAAGGAAAGCCTCGCATCGGTTGGCTGGCGCTGGCGGTATTTATGCGGCCCGCAATGACTATCCCCCGACGAGGCGACACTCGAAAACGCCCACCGATGACATGGTGGGCCGTCGTTATTGAGTCTTGCTACAGCTAGTTCCGGCGCCGACCGCCAGAGAGCTGCAAGACCGCCAGGAAGATGTTGATTGCGTCGAGGTAGATAGACAGCGCCAGCGAAACCGCCGACTGTCCGTCGCCTCCCGCGCGTATCCGCGCAAAATCACCCACCGTCAGCAGGGTGAAAATTCCCAGCGTCATCCACGAATACATATCCGGGGTCAAAAAGTGGAGGAACATGCCCGCAATCCCCGCCAAAATCAGCACCAGCAGCGCCGCAAATCCGATGCCCGCAATGCGCCGGTAGTTGATCTGAAACAGGTAAGCCACGCAAGCCATCGCAGCCATGCCGACCCCGGTCGTACCGGCAGCCTGAAACACAAGCCCCGGCCCGAAGCTGTGGATGTAGTGCTGCACCAGCGGCCCAATCTCCCAGCCCATGAAGTAGGTCAGCGTCAGGAACAGCCCCAGCGCCAGCGCCGGACTGGAACGCCGCGCAAAGCCAATCGCAAAAATCAAGGCGAAGACAGCGATCAACCCCGGCAACATGCTCCACGGAGGCGCAGTCGCCACGCCAGCCGCCGTAACCAGGAATCCAACCGCGGTGATCGCCAGCACCTTAGCCAGCAGCGAAGCGGTCTCTTCGCGTGGCACATCAATCGTCGTGGGATAAGCATTCAAACTGTAATTGTTTTCCATCTTCAACTCCCCGGGGTTATATCGAATCCCTCTACTATAAGACGCTGCCACGCAGCCCAAGTTGCGAAACCTGATCCAACGAGTAGAGCCATCGCCCGCCACCGGCCATGTTCCCGGCCCCGACAGGCACGCCCTCGCCTCATGCTCTACTTCTTATGATAGTCCTGCCAGACCGCGTGACCAGGGCAACAGCATATCGAAACATCTTGCAGGAACAGGAGAGCGCCCGAGACAGTCATCGAGTAAGAGGCGCTGCCCGTGACAGCAACAGCGCCCCACGGTGATCTTCACTGCAAACTCAAATCACCCGCCACGGAATGGGTTGTTTTATACTGTTGGCGACCTTCAAATTCAAAGATAGATCAGGAGAGTATCGTGCTGACTAGCGGTAAACTTGCCGGCCTTCGGGCCGTTTCAAATGAACAGGGAGTCATCGCCGCAGCGGCCATGGACCAGCGCGGATCGCTTAAGACTTCGCTCGCCAAAGAAAAGGGAGTCGCCGATCTGCCCGACTCCGCGCTGATCGAGTTCAAGGAACTGGTTACGGACGTGCTGACTCAGCACGCCTCGGCGATCCTGCTCGACCCCGAGTTTGGCCTGCCGGCGTCGAAGCTGCGCCACGGTAAGGGGCTCCTGCTCGCCTATGAGAAGACAGGCTACGACGCCACCACGCCGGGCCGCCTGCCCGACCTGCTCGACGTCTGGTCCGTCGCTCGGTTGAAGGAAGCCGGCGCCGACGCGATTAAGATTCTGCTCTATTACACCCCTTACGAGAAGACAGCGGTCAACGACCTCAAGCAGGCATGGATCGAGCGCATCGCCGCTGAGTGCATCGCCTTCGACATTCCCTTTTTCCTCGAACTGGTCGGCTACGACGTCCACGGCGAGGGCGAAAAGGGCATCGGCTACGCGAAGAGGAAGCCAGAGATTGTCTCCGGCTCCATGTCTGAATTTGGCAAGAAAAAGTACGGCGTCGACGTGCTCAAGGTCGAAGTGCCGATCCAGATGGAGTTCGTGTCAGGGACGAAGTCCTTCAAGGGCGAGGCGGCCTACACCCGCGCCGAGGCGCTCGAACACTTCCGCACCGCAGCCTCCGTCACCCACCTGCCATTCATCTACCTCTCGGCCGGCGTCAGCAATCCCGTCTTCATCGAGACCCTTGAACTGGCCGCCGAGAGTGGCACCACCTACAACGGCGTACTCTGCGGCCGCGCTACCTGGAAAGACGGCATCGCCATCTACGCCAAGCAGGGCGCCCAGGCCTTCCGCAACTGGCTCGAATCGACCGGGGTAGAAAACATCGAGAACGTCAACAAGGCGCTCAAGTCCGCCCATTCCTGGTTCGATAAGCTAGGGGTCAAGGCCGAGGCACTAGTCTAAGTCTCGAACTGATAAGCCAGCCTCAGCAGAAGCGCCGCAGCATTTGCTGCGGCGCTTTGGTTTTGCGGTGGGGGAATGTTTTACTTCTTCGCTGCCGCTCGCGCTACCACATGTTTAGCGATCCGGGTGACAGAGCCATCCGGCATCACGATATATTTGTCGCCGGTGACCTCTTCGATGTAGGCGTTCTTACTGCCCGGAACGATGGTGACTTCGCGCGCATCGGTCTGTCCAGGAGCCGTAAGTACGAAGTGCTTGCCGTCGCCCTCATCCTGTACGGGAGACTTTGTCGTCGGTGGAGGCGCTGGGGTCGCCGCCGCTGCAATCGCGGGCGCGGGGGCAGATCCCGGGGCGGTGCCCGTGAATGCGACGATCTGTCCCGTTTGGCGGAAGTGAACATACTCCGGGCCCTTGATGCCGGCGATGCACTGCGAATAGGCGTCCACGCCGACTTGCTGGCTGGTTGCGGTGGTACTTGCCACGTTATCGCTGTTGCGATCGGTCCGCTGGGTCGCACCGGTGGCGGCCGCCGTGTTGGCGCCGTTGTTGTTGCCGTAACCCCACCATCCGCCAGCCTTGCGCGAGATGGCGCTGGTCACGGCACCGGTGGCTCCGGTGACCGCGCCCTGCTTCATCTTGTCGTTGTCCTGGCCGTGTTCGCGTTTATGCAGCGTGTCCTGCTCACTGGCGAGCTGGCTGCTTGCCTGGCTTCGGCAACTGGCGATCTGCTCCGCCGTGATGGGCATCATTTCCATAGTGATGCCGTCGGCAGGGGCGGCAGCGGGCGCGGGTGCTTGCGCCGAGACGGCTAGGGTGGTCGCCAACACGCCAGTTATGAGGGAAAGCTTGCGTAGCATCTGAAACTCCTTGGATTGCTTTGGCTCTTCCGTTGTCTGTTCGAAGCGAAGAAATGGCTTTGGCAAGGAAGGAGTTCATGCTACTGTGCTTCGGGAGCGGGTTGCAAGCCGTTTTTGGAAGAACCGTCTGTTGACTGACACAAAAAGGGGCTTGCGTGATGTGTGAACGCTGTAAAGCGTGTCCGTCCGCGCCTCTTAATCACTCCCACTCAATGGTGCCGGGGGGTTTTGAGGTTATGTCGTAGACTACGCGGTTGATGCCGCGGACTTCGTTGACTATGCGGCTGGAGATGGTCTTGAGCACTTCGTACGGCAGAGGCACCCAGTCGGCGGTCATGCCGTCTTCGGAGTGGACGGCGCGGATGGCGCAGGTGTAGGCGTAGGTGCGCATGTCGCCCATCACTCCGACGCTCTTGATAGGCAGCAGCACGGCGAAGGATTGCCAGATTTGCTGGTAGAGTCCGGCTGAGCGAATCTCGGCCACTACGATTTCGTCCGCCTCTTGTAGAAGTGCGACGCGTTCGGGGGTGACTTCGCCGAGGATGCGGACGGCGAGGCCGGGCCCCGGGAAGGGCTGGCGCTGAAGGATGCTGTCGGGCATGTGAAGTTCGCGGCCAATGCGCCGCACTTCATCTTTGAAAAGGTCCCGCAGCGGCTCAATGAGCTTGAGCTTCATATTCGCAGGCAGGCCGCCCACGTTGTGGTGGCTTTTGATCGTCTGCGACGGGCCCTTCACTGACGACGACTCAATCACATCCGGATATAACGTTCCCTGAACGAGCCAGCCAACTTTTTGGCCTCTGGAGGGGCCTTCCACGGCGGCCAAAATCCGCGCAGCCTCATCGTCAAAAACGTCGATAAATTCGTTTCCTATGATCTTGCGCTTGGTCTCGGGGTCGGTCACTCCGGCGAGCTTCGCTAAAAACCTCCCGCTAGCGTCGACCGCGACCACATTGAGGCCCAGCTTGTCGCGCATATTCTCCTGCACTTGGAAGAATTCATTGCGCCGCAGCACGCCGTTGTTTACGAAAACGCACGTGAGCCGGTCGCCGATGGCGCGATGCACCAGCACCGCGGCGACCGAAGAATCAACCCCGCCCGAAAGGCCGCAGATCGCGTGTCCGTCTCCGACCTTTTCGCGAATCGCCGCCACCGTCGATTCGATGAAGTGCTCGGAAGTCCAATCAGGCAAAGCCCGGCAGATCTGGAACACAAAGTTGCGCAGCAGCTCCGTGCCAAAATTCGTATGGTGTACTTCGGGATGAAACTGCACCGCCCAGATGCGTCGCTCCGGATCGACGATTCCCGCCACCGCATTGGCGCTCTTGGCGGTGAGATGAAAGCCGGCAGGAAGCTCAAGGGCTTCGTCGCCGTGCGACATCCATACGGAGAGCGTTGGCGGCAGGCCTTCGAATAAGGGCGTCGCCGAAATTAGCGAGACGTCTGCCTGACCGTATTCACGCTTGACCGCCGACTCTACCTTACCGCCCAGATGGTGGGCTATGAACTGCAGTCCATAGCAGATACCGAGCACAGGGATGCCAAGCGAAAGCAGGGCGGGATCGGCGTCAGGAGCGTCTGAATCGTAGACCGAACAAGGACCGCCCGAGAGAATGAGGCCAACCGGCTTATGAGCCCTGATTTCGTCGACAGGTGCGGTACAGGGGAGGACTACGGAATACACATTCTGCTCGCGAATGCGGCGCGCTATCAGCTGCGTATACTGCGATCCGAAGTCAAGAATTACGATCGAGGAAGTGTCCACGTATTAGTCTGTCAGGCTTGATCGAGGGTGTAAAGCGGCCGCAGCCGGCTTCGATTCTCGTAACTCTTACGTCCGACTTAGGGCTTCTATTTACAGACGCAGGACGTCCGGCCCACTCAAGCCGGGCCCCTCCGAAACCTGAGACAACGCGGCCGGTTGCGTGTAAGACGCTCCATTCTCAGGATCCATCTTGTACCGTCCGGCGATGAAGGTGACGGCTACCCACGCGATGGCAGTCAGAAAGACAAACAGCGCTTGTTGCCTTTCGACCAAGAGGCGAAACAGGAAGCCGTGTGTCACGGCATGGCTGAAATGCGGACTGAGCAACCGGACAAGCACGATCGCTGTGGAGAAGAGCAGGAAGCAGGTGAGAAAGCTGAGAAGAGCGGCGAGCTTTGGAGCGGCGCGCCACAGCAGTCCGAGCGCGGGTAGGGTGAGCAACGACATTCGCATATCGTAGGTGCGGTGGTAGACCAGCAGCAGGGTAAGAACCGCAACTGCCGCCAGCGCAATCCAGTCTCGCGCGGGATGGCGTTCGAGCTTGCGGAGTCCGGCGGCAAGCGCCAGGACGAGAATGCCAAGCATTCCAACGGTGAGCACGCCTGCGACGATCGGCCTCGTGCTGACAAGCATGGTAAGCGCCTGCAGGTGGATGAGTCCGGTCTGGAGTTGCTCCATTGGCGCGGCGCTCAGCGCGGAGGAGGAGTTGATGCCGCCAGAGAGCTCGCTCATCCAGTGCGCTGTTTTCGGATTTAGCGAGAACAAGAGACAGGAAAGCGCGAGCGCTCCACAGAAGGCAGCGAGCGCGGAGAGCGCGAACTTCCTCGTCTGCCGCGGGAAGCAGAAATAAAACATGATGGGTCCGGCGAGCTGGGGTTTGAGAGCGGCAGCCAGCAGAAGAAGACAAGCGGCCATGGCGAGATGGCGACGAGCTGCAAAGAGCATGGCGCCAGCGACAGTAAAGCCTATGGCCAGGGAGCTGATCTGGCCGAGGCGCAGCAGGACACTGCTGGTCACAAGCACCGCGCTGGCGCCGGCTATGACGAACTGTCTTGCCGGCAATGGGCTGAAGTGCACCGTAACAGCCGCGCCCGCGATGAACGCCAGTGCACCAAGCACCAGCCAGATGTTACGCGCCCAGGCATAGTCAAACAGCCCCACCGGTGAGAGCACATAGTAAGTCAAAGGCGGATAGTCGAGCGGATGCTCGGGCCAGTATTCCGCAGTGAAGGAACTCATGTCTGCGCCAGCGACATTGAGCTGGGCCTGGGCATTGGTCAGGCTGTAAGGGTCCAGGCCGCGTACGAGACAGCGCGCGCTGGCGTATACCGGAATGAAATCGCCATAGCTCTGGTTCGAGCGAGCATTGAAAAGAAACAGCGCTGTCGCAAGACAGAACAAGCCAACCAGCATCTGGTTCGTTCTACTGCTTTTGCCAAGGAGAAATGTAGTCAGTCTACCCAAATTACAGCCCTCCTATTACTGTCGCTGGTTGAAGAAGCGTTAACCCGGAGTGGCCTCGTCCCGCAGCTATTTCATCGTGCTTGCGGAAAGTGTGCCGGCATTTTCCTAGCTTTGCAGCAGGTCAAGAAAAGCAATCAGCCGAGCGACCTGAAAGAAGTCAGATGCCGCGAGATACAGAAGAGTCACTGCGCCCCACCAGAGGTAGAGGGCCAACCCATTCACCGTACTTTGAAATGGCAGCGGCGTGGCGGAGAAGACCATCGCGAGTACGATCAACGCCAGCTTTACTATGCCGAGCACCAGGTTGACCTCGGTGAGTTTTCCTGAGAGGCGGCCAAGGCGAACGCTTCGCATCAGGCTGGCGGCGATCGTTTGCCGCTCAGTGAGAGCGATCAGGGGGGCGATCGAAAATACCCAACTCAGCAGTGCCCACAGCGTGAAGACACCGAGCGAAATGCAGATCAATATTGTCAGATAGAGAATGAGGTTTGGCTCAACATCGGCCGCCGTGCTCCCCAAGGCGACGTGCGCTGCCCAGCGCATTGCGACCAGCCACGCAGCCAGGGTGCCTAGAAGCGCGACGGCCCTCAGCAACTGCAGGGCGACGAGGGTGAGCGGCCAGAAGGGGAGGCCCGGATCGTAACGGCGCAGCACGAACAAGCGGCCGACTCCCGACGCGGCGGCCCATCCGATTGTAAGCAGCGGCAGCAGCCAGCCGGCAACGCCGAGAACGCCGGGAGTTGTGACCCTCAAGGCCTCGGTAAGCACGATAGAGGCCTTGACCGGATCAGTAAGGTTGAACTCGTAAATGCCGGTCGGAGCCAGAGTCGCATAGTCAATGACGCGTTCGGCCTGCCAGTAGATGATGGCCAGCGCCGGCAGACCGAAGAGCCAGCGCCACGCCAGTTCGAGGGCCAGCAGAGATGGCCGCGACCAGCAATAGCTCAGGGTGTGGACGAGCGACTGGGTTGCACGCCGTGCGGCCGCATCCCGATTGGGCTCAATCAAGCCCCGATGGTTGTAGCCCGAATTGCCTGGAGCGGGACCCATATCACCCTTGGTCCGCAATCAACGCGCCACGATATTTACGGCGCGACCCGGCACGACAATGACTTTGACGACCTGCTTGCCGTCGAGTGCCGCCTTGATCTTTTGATCGGCCATTGCCGCCGCCGTCAACGTCTTTTCGTCAGCGCCCGCCGGTACGCAGACCACCGAACGCAGTTTGCCGTTGATCTGCACCGGCAATTCGACTTCTTCTTCGCGGGCGAGTTCTTCGTCGAAAGCAGGCCAGGGCTGGCGAAGCACATCGCCGGTGTTGCCGAGCTCCTCCCACAGTTCCGCTGAAAGGTACGGCGCGAAGGGAGCCAGCAACAGCACCAGGGTCTCCAGAATGTGACGCAATTCAACGGCCGAGACCTCGCCCGAGCTCATCGAAGCCTCGCCCAGCATCAGCAGGTTAACCAGCTCCATGATGGCTGCGATCGAAGTGTTGAAGTGCCAGCGGCCTTGAAAGTCCTGGGTGATCTTTCGGACCGTCTGATGAAGTTTGCGCAGACTCTTCAACCCAGCCGGGGAGACTTCCCTGGGGATGGCGGCGGTCGGCGGCTGAGGCTCTGAGCTGCGGGCGCGCGGCGCATGTTTCATGACCAGCCGATGGACCTTGCCGAGGAAGCGGCTGACGCCTGCAACACCATCTTCCTGCCAGTCCAGGTCGCGATCGGGCGGAGTTGCGAAAAGCGAATACATCCGCGTCGCGTCGGCGCCATAGCGTGCGATCATGTCGTCGGGCGAGACGGTATTGCCCTTCGACTTCGACATTTTGCTGCCGCCCCGGATCACCATGCCCTGAGTGAAGAGGCGGGCGACCGGCTCATCATTCTTGATGAGGCCCAGGTCGCGCATCATCCGGGTCCAAAACCGCGAGTAGATCAAATGCAGGATCGCGTGTTCCACCCCGCCGATGTACTGGTCTATGGGAAACCAATACGCCACAGCTGAGGTATCAAATGGCGCCGAAGCCTCTTTGGCGCTCGTATAACGGTAGAAATACCAGGAAGAATCGACGAAAGTGTCCATCGTGTCGGTCTCACGCCGGGCCGGCCCCCCGCATTTTGGGCAGGTCGTCTCAACGAAAGAAGGTATTCGCCCCAATGGCGAGCCACCCTGCTGCGTGATTTCAACTTGCTGTGGCAACAGGATCGGTAGCTGCTCGTCAGGCACCGCAACGATGCCGTCCTTAACGCAATAAACAATGGGAATCGGCGTGCCCCAGTAGCGCTGGCGGCTCACGCCCCAGTCGCGCAGCCGGTATGTAACAGTGGGAGTTCCAAACCCATTGTCTTTCGCAAACGATGCCATCTTGTGCTGCGCTTCCTGGCAACCGAGCATGTTGAACTCGCCCGAATTGATCAGCAGGCTGTCTTCCCCGGTATACGGAAGCATGGGCGATTCTTCGACCCCGTTCCCTGTCGGCTCTGTGGTGCGCCGCAGCAGGACAACAATCCGCACTTCGAGGCCATACTTCTGTGCGAACTCATAGTCCCGCGCATCGTGGGCAGGCACGGACATGATCGCCCCGGCGCCATAGCCCGCCAGAATGTAGTTGGCCACCCAGATCGGCAGCCGCTCGCCGCTGAAAGGATTGATGGCATATCGGCCGGTAAATACGCCATGCTTCTCGATCGTGCCTATCTCCCCAGCTTCGCGCGCCATCTTCTGCTGGTCGAGCAGGGCGGTTACTTCCTGTGCGAGCTTTACGTCAGTGGCGACTAACTGCTGTACCAGCGCATGCTCCGGCGCGAGTTGCAAGCTCGTCGCGCCGTAAATCGTATCGATGCGAGTTGTAAATACGCTGACCTTATCGTTCGAAGCAGTACCTGCGCGGGCCGGCAGCACAGATTTGCCGTCACGTCTCAGTTTCCGCTCACTGCCGTCCGCCTCCGCGTCCTCGGCAATGCCATCTTCGCCATGCGCTTCAACAGCAAAGTCGACCGTCGCGCCCTCGCTGCGGCCGATCCAGTTGCGCTGCATCGTCTTGACTTTTTCAGGCCATTGATCGAGCTTCTCGAGGCCGTCGAGCAATTCCTGAGAATAATTGGTGGTGCGCAGGAACCATTGTTCCAGGTCGCGCTGCTCGACAATCTGCTCCTCATGGCGCCAACAGCAGCCGTTGACGACTTGTTCGTTGGCCAGCACGGTCGCGCACTGCGGACACCAGTTCACCTTGCTCTTTTTGCGATAGGCGAGTCCGCGCTCATACATGCGCAGAAAGAACCACTGGTTCCAGCGGTAGTAGTCGGGCAGACAGGTCGTGACCTCAGTCTGCCAGTCGTAGCCTAGGCCGAGACGCTGCATCTGGCGGCGCATGGCGGCGATGTTGGCCAGGGTCCAATCGCGTGGCGGCGTGTTGTTTTTGAGGGCCGCGTTTTCGGCCGGCAGCCCGAACGCGTCCCACCCCATCGGGTGCAGTACGTTATGTCCCTGCATCCACATGTACCGAGCCAGCGCATCCCCGATGGAGTAGTTGCGCACGTGGCCCATGTGCAGCGCGCCCGATGGATACGGCAGCATCTCAAGCACGTAATATTTTGGCTTGTTGCTGGTCGCGGGCTCTGCGGCATATAGCTCAGGGTGCGCCGCCCACCGCTCCTGCCAGCGGGGCTCGATGTCGGCCGGACGATAGCGTTCCTCGCGTGGCTCGACGTCCGTGCGTCCTTCGGAGTCTGAAGTTTTTGCCACAGGAACCGCCGCTAACGCGGTAGCGTCTACAGCAGTGGCCGGCTTCGCCACTGTCCCTGAACCGGACGAGTGCTCACCCACGGCTGCCTCGCGAAACTCTAACTCTTGCTTGATCATGCTTATTCGATTCTAACCGGGGCGCGAGGCGGCAGAAAAAGCTGAGCTTAACGGAGATCCTGGCGGGCGCAGGAAATTTATGAGACAGGTGGTGATAAGGTGCCCGGCACAAATTGGCAAGGTGAAATATGGAATGGTAACCTTGAGTTCTGGTTACCCAGCCGTCCTTCACGGGCGCGCATCCCAAGGGGCGCATAACTCAGCGGTAGAGTGCCACCTTCACACGGTGGAAGTCGTAGGTTCGAATCCTGCTGCGCCCACCACAATCAGCAACTTACCAATGAATAGGTATGCCCGCCGCACGGCTGGTTTGGAGCTAGCGATAACTGCGCTGGTAAGTTCGGGTGATGCGGTCGTGCCAGCTCAAATGATCTTCGTCGAAGAAAACCCACGCACACCCCAGCCCCAGAGGGCAAAGTGACAGCAGCATCGCCGCTATCCGAATCCGCATCTGTCGCGGGGTAGGGTTTTCATCGTCAAAGGTGCAGAGCGCGATCTTCGCGTAGCGCATTCCCGGCGTACTTTCCGCAAAGGCGAAGAACAGCAGCTGGTAACCCACCGCCATTACAAAGTAAGCCGTCACACCCGACATCAGCACCCCCTTGCCCATTGGCGGAACGGCTGAGCAGGCCACGAACGCGAGAACGAAAAGCAGAAAGGCCGCTGTTACCACGACGAAGTCCACTACTGCCCCCATAGTGCGGTCCTCAAGCGAGGCCGTCTGCAAGGGGAGTTCAAGTCGGGAGGCGGCCGCAGCGTGAGCTCCGGCGGCGGCCGACTTGTGCGCGGTGTGAGCGCGTGCGTCCTCGCGGGCCCCGAGGTCATTCATGGGATGCGCGCCAAGCCGGATCGAAGCCCACTCCGTCTGGTTGGGCTCCTGGGTGGCCACATTAGAAATGGAGTCTGGTTCCACTTCAAAGATGCGCAGCTGCGGCCTTCCGGCCTTGTGGCCGGGCTCCTCGCGCAACGGGCCTTCAGCCGCGCGGGGACGGGCGCGGCGCGTGGCGACAAGCTCGCGAGGAAATTCGATCAAATTTGCTGAAATAGGCTGAGGGGTCACCTCCAGATCGTCTTCTGAAGTCCGCTCAGCAAGCGTGATGCGCACGCCATCCGATGCGATCGTAGACTTCTCAACCCTCGAATCGACGGCAGGCGAGGGGGAGGGTCCCGAGACAGGATGCGTATCCTGCCACGGCTCGCGCCTGGTTTCGCTTCCAGTGTCCCGCCCGCTCTCAAGTGCTGTCTCAGCTCTTGACTGGCGGAATTGCTCAGCTCTCGCGGCAGACTTTGGGGTCTGCAAATTATTGGGCAGTTCATCAGCAGTGTGTGCACGTCCCAGATCGAGCCCCGTGAGAATGGCCTGAGCGGCGGCATGTGCTTCCCCCGCAGCTTTCGCCGCCACTGCCGCGGCGCTGGCCGCATTCTGTGCCTCGGCAGCCAATATTTCGCTATAGGTCGGTGCGTTCGCATAGCGGGCCGCAACTTTGGCCGCGATGCTCGACTTCAGGTGCTCCTGGGCTTGGTGGGTCTCAAGGCCCGGCAACGTAGGATGGTCGTCGCCACGTCGAGTGCGGCGTGTTCGATGAGCTGCGAGGCGGTCGTTTACTTCCTGCTTCCAGGCGGCGGCGGTCTCGACGTTAGGTAGAACAGTACTCGGCGATGTACTCAAAAATCTCCTCGCTCAGTTGATTGCCGGGCATCTTCCTGCCCGGCAGCGAAGTATGCACTAGAGGCTTGCAAGAATCCGCAACCCCTTCGCCTGGCTGCGCGTCTGTTACACAGGCGTCGCAGCGGCGTTTACCATTGTTCTCATGCCCTGATCTTCGCTGCGAGCACTGCGTTCCCTGATCGTGCCGATACGGGCGTCTAATTTCAGCCAGCGTTGTGCCAAATCTTCGAGCTACTGCTTTCCTGTATTGGAGTCAGTTACACGCGTGATGAAACATCGCTTCCTGTTGTGTATCACGGTGTTCCTGGCATGTCATCCGCTGCTTTGGCCGCAGACGTTGACCAATCAGTTTCCCCCCGATAAGTACGACCATAGGGACGACGGCGCGGCTCCGAGTGCATCTGTTCCCACCGCACCATCCGCGTCTGTCAAGGGCAGCAGAGACGAAGGTCGAAACACGGATTATCGAGCGGCCAGCTTCAGCGCCGACGGAGTGCCAATTGCTCAGCCTCTGCCCGCAGCTCCGACAGGCGTTCCTGTTCACATAGCGGCGAAGCGCCAGACCAAGACCGGGGACCTCTACACCCTCGATGGCGACGTGGAGATTGACTATCGCGGGTATATTCTGCGCGCAGGCAAGGCCACCTACGATGCTTCTACAGGACTGGTCGAGGCCGAGGGAAAACTGCGTCTGGAGGGTGGCCCCGATGACGAATCTATTAGCGCGGATCGCGGCAGCGTCAATCTTGAGCAGCAGACGGCGCACTTTTATAACGTGACCGGAAGTATTCGGCTGGAGCACGCGGCACGGCCAACTGCCGATTTGACCTCCAAGCAGGAGCAATACTTGCCGGGAGAACGAACTCCGCCGGACCCACAAACGGGGCCCTCAAACCCCCTCATTTTTACCGGCCGCGAAGTATTTAAGGACGGTCCCCACAGGTATCGCGTGCTCGACGGCTCTGTGACTTCGTGTCAGCTCCCGCGTCCCGACTGGAGGCTGGTCGCCTCGCGCATTTTCATCGACAAAGATGCGAACGGCGATGGAGGCGGCAAGGCGATCGCGCGCAACACACGTTTCACTTTGCTGCAAATTCCTATTGTTTATCTGCCTTATGCCACCCATCCCATCGACTCGGATGGGCGGCAGAGCGGCTTTCTCATTCCCAGCTTTGGTGTGTCGACCAGCAAAGGCACTATTTTCGGCGAACAGTACTTCTGGGCGCTCAGCCGCAGCATGGATCTGACGCTGGGTTCGGAGTATTACACGCAGCGGGGCTTCGCTCCCCGCGGAGAGTTTCGGATGCGTGGTTCGGGACTTGATTTTCTCGACGCCCATTTTCACAGTCTGCTAGACCGGCGTACCCAGACCGCGACGGCAACGAGTCAGAGCGGGAACCAGGGCGGCACTGATCTGCTCGTAGACGGACGTCACGATTTCAGCCCCGACACGCGTGGGGTCCTCGACCTTGAGTATCTGAGCTCCTACGTCTTTCGACAGGCGTTTGAAGAAAACTTTTCGCTGGCTATCAGTTCGGAGGTCAAATCTCAGGCATTCCTGACACACAAGTCCGCAGGGATTTCTGAGAGCCTTCGGTTTGACCGCTATCAAAGTTTTGAGACCAATACGCCGCTTACTGAAGTCCGGATCCTACATACACCCACGCTCGAGGCCGAGGCAGCCGGACAGAGGGTCCCGGGAACCCCGCTGATGGGCCGCTTCTCTGCCTCAATCGGCGGCCTCTCGCGCTCGGAGCCGGGAGTGCAGATTGGACAGGTCAGACGCCTCGACCTTTATCCCCACCTTGAATTTCCCTTCTCGCTGAAAGGCTGGAACTTCCGCCCCGAGATTGCCCTGCGCGATACCGCGTATTCGAAGTCACAGCTTCCGGGGACGGGGCTTCCGGTGGTGCGCAGTTCCAGCTTGAACCGGAGTGACTTCGAAGCCGGTTTCGAGATTCACCCCCCGGTGGTGCAGCGCGACTTTACGCCATCTTGGCTGGTAAGGCTTTTGGGCGGTGACCTGCGTCACACAGTAGAACCCGACCTTCAATATCGCTATGTAGGCGGCGTGCACAACTTCAACTCGGTGCTGAGGTTTGACGAGACTGACATTGTCAGCGATACCAGTGAGATCGAGTATTCCCTCACTCAAAGACTCTTTCTGCGAAACCTGCGGAAACATCCCTGCTCGGCGGATGAGCCAGCAACCCCCAGTGGAATGTGCTCGGGAGGAACGATTGACTGGCTTTCGTGGCGTGTAACGCAAAAGTATTTCCTTCATCCGGACTTTGGTGGGGCTGTGGTCAGCGGCGCGCGGAACGTGCTGTCGTCCACGCTCGACCTGACTGGTGTCGCGTTTCTCACTCAGCCGCGCTTTTTGTCGCCAGTGGTTTCGCGGCTGCGCCTGAGGACGACAGCAGCCACCGACCTTGAATGGGATCTGGACTATGACGCTAAGCTAGGTCGCATTACATCCAGCGACCTCTTTGCGGCGTACCGTCACAATGACTATGCCTTTGCGATCAGCCATGCCAAGCTCGACGCACCCGAGTTGTCTCCTACCTCAACCGCAAACCTGGCCCAGGCAGTCAGCAATTACAACCAGCTTCGCCTGTTGGCAAGCTATGGCGGGAGCGGAAAGCGCGGGCTGAGCGCAGGCGCTAATGGAGGGTACGATTTCACCCTTAGCACGCTACAGTTCGGAGGAGTGCAAGCGGCCTATAACTGGAATTGCTGTGGCATCAGCCTGGAGTACCGCCGCTATGCGCTAGGATCGGTGAGAAACGAAAACCAGTACCTATATAGCTTTTCGCTGGCTGGCATCGGCACGGCCGGAAACTTACGGCGAGCCATTCGCATCTTCTAAATTCCCGTTCTGCCGCGTCTGCCACTCTCACCTCCAGACTCGGGTGCTGTCTTTTAGTCTTGCTTCAGCCGCAATTCAAAATTATGCGGATGCGATCTGGAGTATCGTGTATTCCACCATCATCGGCGTTAAGCGAGGGTTCAAATGGATACATTAGACGAGGCGAAGAAAACCGCTTCGGGTGCCAGCCAGTCGCGGACCGCCGGTCCGCCCCCTGACGGGCAAAGCGGCACTCTCCGCTGGACTTTCATCGGAGCGCAGGGTCTTCGCCCCGGCTGGAGCGCCCTCTTGTTTGCGGCAATATACCTCGCCGTAAGGTTAGCGGTCGGCGCGGCGCTCAGACCATTCGTCCACATGGACAAGACGCACTCCATCCCCGCTGGCATCGGCTTGATGACGGAAGGCGTTGGATTCCTCTCCGTCTTGGCCGCCACCTGGGCCCTGGCAGCGATCGAGCGGCGTCCGATCCTCAGCTATGGTTATCTCGATGATCGGAGGGCGCTTCGTTTCGCCACCGGAGTGCTCTCAGGTATCGGCGCACTCTCCGTACTAGTAGCTCTTCTATGGTGGCGCGGGCTGCTGGTCTTTGATGGACGGCTACAGTCCGGCACAACCGCGTGGAGGTACGCAGCAATTTGGGCAGCAGTTTTCATTCTGGTTGGTTTCACCGAAGAGTCACTGATGCGGGGCTACCTTCAATACACGCTGACCCGGGGCATCGGCTTTTGGTGGGCTGCGCTAGTGCTATCGGCGGCCTTCGGCGGATTGCACACCACCAATCCGGGCGAATCACCCATCGGGCTATTATCGGTAGTCGGAGCTGGACTCCTCTTCGCATTGGGCCTACGTCTGACCGGCTCGCTTTGGTGGGTAGTCGGTCTGCATGCGGGGTGGGACTGGGCGCAGTCGTATTTGTATGGCGTCGGGGACAGCGGTTTAAGTGCCCAGGGCCATCTCCTCGCTACTCACCCGGTCGGGGCACCGCTCTGGAGCGGTGGCGCGACGGGTCCGGAGGGCAGCATATTCGTCGTTCCCGTTATGCTGGTGATGGCGGGCTCCATGTGGCTGATGTGGGGTCGAAACAGAAGCTAGCAAAAGCGCCAACCCTTAAGGCTTGGTGTCGGCCCTCTCCCTTTCCTCCCGCCTTTAGTTCACATTGCGTTCTATCAATCAAGGTAGTCATAGAGCACCATGCCACGGTGCGATAATGGAACATTGGAAGAAAGGGTGAAAAGCTTGCACCGTACCCGAACGCTCTTATGCTGTGCTCTGTTGCTTATCGGCGCAGGCTGCAAAGCACAGACCAGCCCGGAGAATACGAAGATCGACCGCCGAATAGAGGTACTGGTCCGCTCTCAGTTCCAGGTTCCCGCTGATTATTCGGTGACGCTGGGCAGCCGCGGCAAGAGCGATATCACTGGCTACGACAGCTTGCCAATTACCTTTTCTCCTCCAGGGCAGCCAGACAAGCAGCAGACGGTTACCTTTCTGGTTTCAAAGGACGGCAACACTCTGGCGCGGCTCGAAAAGTTCGATTTGACCAAGGATCCGCGCGACGCAATTGCCACTGCCTACAGGCCCATCCGAGGAACAGATTCCGCTAAAGTTACGATCGTCAACTTCGATGATCTGGAATGCCCTTATTGCGCGCGTATGCACCAGGAACTCTTTCCCGCTACTCTCGATCATTACAAAGGCCTGATCAAGGTCGTCTATAAAGATGACCCGCTTATTGAAATCCATCCCTGGGCTTTGCGTGCTGCCGTCGATACCAACTGTCTTGGGGACCAGAGTTCCGCAGCTTACTGGTCCTACGTGGATTACGTTCACAGCCACGGGCAGGAGATCAGTGGCCCGGAACATGACGCGGCAAAAGCATCAGCGACCCTTGACCGGCTGGCACGTGAAGAGGGCGTCCGGCAAAAGCTCGATCCTACGAAGCTCGACGTCTGTCTCGCAAAACAGTCGGGTGAGAGCGTCGTGCGTACTTCTATGAAAGAGGCGGCGGCTCTGGGCATCGATGGCACGCCAGCCGTCTTCGTCAATGGGGAACGAGTCAACGGTGGCGCTGTCCCGACCGAAATTTTATGGAAGGTGATCGACCGGGCGCTGCTGGCAGCAGGAGAGCAGCCGCCCAAACCGACGACCGCGCCGGGCATTAGCCAGGCGCCGGTACAGGCGCCCGATGGATCAGTAGCGAGCGGTAGCACCACCGCCCCAGGGCAGAGTAGGTAACAAGATTGGGCATAGTATCGGCGGGAATCCCCGAGCAAGTACACGGGGAAGGTTTCGTGGGAGCGCAAACAAGGGCGCACCTAAATGGCAGGCAAGAACTGGCTGGTAGCGCGGCTGGTGGAATGCGGGTAAGTGGAAAGCCGCGCATCCTGAGGAGAGCACTTTTGCATTCTGAACGGCACCTCGTACCGAGGATCCTCCTGCAGGACCTAAAGGCCGGATGTTCCCCCTATACCGCCGCTGTGGCTGTGCAGTCCCAGCGCTTTTCATTCGCTGCCGTGCTGTTGGTACTTTTTTTTGTCATCGGGCCGGTAGGATGCCGCCAGACCCACGGACCTGACGTCGTCGCGACCGTCAATGGTAAGCCGATTCAGCGCGCGGAATTGGAAAAATATTACCTTGACCAGCTCGGAGACTCAAAAAAAGAGCCTTCAAAAGAAGAAGCGGACACTATGCGGTTGACCACTCTTCGCACCCTGATTGAAGAGGAGATCGTGCTACAGCGGGCCGCCAAGGTCAACCTCGTCGCAAGTGATCAGGAGGTTGAGGACAAAGTCAACGAGATCAAGGCGCGGTATACCCAGGAGCAGTTTGACCGCAGCCTCAAAGAGAAGAATGTCACCCTCGACGACTTGCGCAAGAACTTCCGCAGGTCTCTGACCGAGGAGAAGCTCTTCAACAAAGAGATCAACTCAAAGATCAACGTGACCGATGGCGACATCTCTGCCTACTACAACAGTCACAAGGCCGACTTCAACCTTGTCGAGCCGACATACCACCTCGGCCAGATCGTGGTGAGCCCCACACCGGCGCAGCAGTCGGTCAACCTGCAGAATGACAAGGCAACCAGCGACTCCCAGGCACGCAAGAAGATCGAGGCCCTCCACAACCGCCTTGAGACAGGCGAAGACTTCGGTGCGCTGGCGGCGAATTTCTCCGAAGACCCGACCACCGCGACCAACGGCGGCGACATGGGCATTCTGCCAGAATCGCAGTTGCGTAACCGCCCTGAGGCATTCGCAGCCATCAGCAAGCTCAAGGCGGGCGAGATAACAGACATCATGCCGATCGCCGATGCGCCGGGATCGAAGAAGATTGCGTTCTATGTGATCTTCAAGCTGATCGATCGCCAGGTCGCTGGTCAACGTGAGCTGAATGACCCGCGTGTACAGCAGTTCATCCGGTCGCAACTGCGCGACGGCCGCTCACAGCTGCTTAAGAATGCTTATATCGAGATGTTGCGCGATCAGGCACACGTAGAGAACTACTTCGCCGAAGCCATTTTCAAAAACAGCGCTCAATGATCCGCTACGGGATTTTAGGTTTTGGTCACCACGGGGTGAAGCGTCTCGCGCCTGGATTCGCGTTCGCGCGTAGGTCTTTGCTTACCGGCATATGGCGCCGCGATTTGGCAAAAGCCAGAGAGAACGCGGCGCAATTCGACATTGGGCAGGTCTTCCCCACCCCCGAGGCCCTCTGCGCGTCACCCGACATCGACGCGGTGTTTGTAGCCTCACCCGATTCACATCATCTTTCCGACGTATTGCTAGCCTTGCGTCACGGCAAACCCGTCCTCTGCGAAAAACCACTTGCAATGAATGTTGCAGAGGTGGAGCAGATGCTCGAGGCCTCGCGTCTCGCCGGAATCCATTTCGGAGTCGCGCAGAACATGCGCTTTCACCGGAGCCTGCAGTTGATGCGCGACTGGGTTGCGGAAGGCCGCATAGGCAAGCCCCTGCTGGCCCATTCGCAATTCTGCTACTCGGCCGCGGGCAGCCCTCGGGCGTGGATCTACGATCCAGCGCTCGCGCTCGGCGGCCCCATCGGCGACGTCGGAGTGCACTGCATGGACGCGCTGCGCTTCATCCTCGCGACCGAAGTCACCTCGATCAACACGGTCGCGCTCAAAGACGCAAACTCCGGCGCCGTTGAGTCTTCCGCCGTCCTCGCCGCGGAGTTTGCCAGCGGTGCATTAGGCGCGGTCACCGTAACCACGCGAGGCTCTTATCGTTCGCTCATCGAGATAACCGGCCAGACCGGCGTGCTGACCTGCGAAAACGCGCTCACCGTCGACCATCCCGTCGACGTAATTCACCTCAGCCAGGGTAAGGTTGTCGCGTCTCAGCAAGTCTCAAACGAGGACAGCTACGGACGCATGGTCGACAATTTTTCCGACGCAATCGAGGGAAAAGCGACCTGTCTATCGCCGGGTGAAGACGGTCTTCGTAACCAGCAAATATTAGACGCCGCTTACCGCAGTTGGAGCAGCGGAACTAGACAGCTCATCTAGCGGCTCTCGCGACTTGGCGAGACCTCGCAAACAGCACGCGATGATATACCTCAGTCCAATTCCGTATTACACCTGACCATAGGAACCCATTTTCAACGGCGCTTTTTCGGGCCGCGATCGACATTCTCTCAGCAAGTTCGCCATCCTCGGCCAGCCGGTCCATTGCGTTGGCCAGTTCCTGGATGACGTATTCCTCATTCCGAGGCTCGATAAGTACGCCCGTCTCGGGAGTAACAAGCAATGCCGGTCCTCCCCAGTCAAGCGCAATCACAGGGAGGCCCATGACCATTGCTTCCTGCACAACGATGCCGTTGGCCTCGGCGAGGCTCGGGAAGACGAACGCCCGATACTGACGCAGCATTTCGGCGAGCCTGCTGTGATCGGGAATCCACTCGATGAACTTGACCCGGTCTTGTAAGGCGAGTTGATTCACAAGAGCTTTGAGCCCTTCAAGCTCCGGGCCTCGACCGATGATGTCGAGTTCCACAGGGTCCTTTGTCCGCGTAAGGGCCCGGATCGCCATGTCCGTCCCCTTGTGAACAACGAGGCGGCCATTCTGAAAAAACCTCAGATTGCGGCCTGTGTGGATGGCGCGCGGCTCTTCGTAAAGCCGGTCAAGCACCCCGCTATCGATCGAGGCGATTAACTGGCTATCGCGGCAGCCCGCCATGCGAAGTGACTGAAACGTACGCTCACCGCCGGAGACCAGGATAGCGTCGGCGTTCTGCTTGCCCGAATTGGTCAGGCGATGCAGAAATTGCAGCAGCGGATGGGTCCATCGCCGCAAGCGATAAGACATAGGCTCGCGGTTGTAAAAGGTGGGCGGGTAATGAATGTTTCCATTCAGAGGCCCGATCACCACCGTCGCGCCAGGCACGCGGAAGTAGGGGATCACAGGAGAAACCGGCGACGTGAAATGAACGACCGCACCCGGCCGGTCGCGCAACGCCTCGGCAATGCGCTTATTGGCGATCCAAAAGAAAACGGTCTTTTGAAAGGCCTGCAGAGGTTTGACGCTATAAAGAAATTTCTGGAGCTTCGTGTCCTCGACGTAGGAGATGCTCATCCCCGGAAAGCTCTCATCCATTTCACGTTTCACGCGAACGTGCGTTATCTGATGGACATCCACACCTTGCTTCACCAGCTCCTGATAAATCTGAAACGCCTTGATCGCCTCGCCTCCCATCTGCTGGGAGAAATTTGTCGAAACAAGAATGACGGAGAGCTTATCGCTCGTACTGACCGACGCACTAGTCATGAGTGATACCTCCAGATTCATCGTCTCATAAATCGAATGCGATTCAGTCGAACGGAGGTCGCGGGAGCGGCGCTGTCCTCCCCGGGAAGGACGGGTTCGCGCTCAAGGCAGGCTGAAATCTAGGATGCTTTTCAGGGAAAATACCGTAACAACAGAAGCAATAGCGACGAACCTGGCAGAGGTCTGAGTAATGGCTGAGAGTTTTCCTCTTGTGTGCGGGGGGCACTTAGAATAAAGTTCTCTCGCGAATAGATTTTCGGTGAAATAGGAATGAAAAGCCTGACGCTCTCCGCCGTTCTGCTCTTCGTGGCAGTAGGAATTTCTCACGCACAGGCCCCACTTCCCGCCCCAGTTGCCGTGGGGGAAGCCAGTTCCGCAACCAGCCTGTTGAAGGGCACTGCACAGACCACAACCGGTAAAAGACTCCGTAGTGTGCAACTCACAATCAAGAGTGAAGATGGCGAGAGTACTTTCACAACACAGACGAACGAAGAGGGTCGATTTGGGGTCCAATTACCTGCGGGAAGCTATACAGTCGCCGCAGAGGCGGTAGGCTTTGTCGAAACGAAACGGAACATCTCCGTCCTCCCCGATCACGGATCGACCATCAAACTCGTGATGCGAGGGCCAGTGCCGGATGCTGAGCCGACACTAATAAGTGCAGGGGCTATTCCAACGCACGAAACCCAATCCACTCATAGTGAGGCAGCGAATGTCCCACTCCTTCCTACAGGTACGTCCGCAATCACGGCGCAGTTTCAAAGCTGGACCGACCTTGCCAACTGGCTGAACACCCAATCTGCTCGCAACCTGCGTCTCCAAGCCATTCTCAACATTGCAGACTTCAAAAACGTTTTTGTTTGGGTCGCCCATGGAACCGTCGATCAGCATATCGTGGTTCCAGCCAATACAATCAATGGCCCGACCACCCTGCAAGCTATATTGAAGGTCTATCCTCAGGCCACAGTCATTGGTCTGGCATGGGTGAATCATGATCGATACCTCGTGCTGAGAAGCGGCTCCTAATGGCTTGGGAGCCAACAGAAGATCAGCGGGTAGCACTTGAACAGCAATCTTTTATCGAAGCACTTGTGAGGATTCGATCAAACGAGGCAACAAAGGAAAAGGAGGGTGACGGTAAGGGTCAGCTAAAGCCTTCCTGGCAACGCTTCCTTGAATCGGTCGGGGGGGCAGCGATCATTACTGTGGCGCTCGGTACGCTGGGTGGCGCGGTGATCACGGGTCTCATCCAGTCTGCCAATCAACGCCAGCAGACCCGACAGCTAAGCATTGCCGAGTACGTCAAAGGAGAACACGAGACCGTCAAGAGTGCCTTCGACATAGTGGGGCAATGCATAGCGGCGGCAGAGAACTTGAGCACAATCACAGTCAATGAATTCAACACGGAGAGATTTCCCCAGGGTGAACAACGGAATCTGGTGCTTCTTCAGAAAAAAGCCCTGCGCGATGAATTCAACCGAATGGACCAGCAATGGAGAGCGACCCGTGAGACCTTAACCCTTAATATGCGCTATTACCACGGGAACGATGCGGAGGTGGGGGCAAAGTGGGATGGAACCAGCGCCACACTCTCCGCCTACATAGATTGTCAGCAGGGCTGGTACATGCAGCACCTTTCAAGTTTCGTCGATTCCGGCGTGGCAGATAAGGCGTGCAGCGGAGAACGCAGTTCCCTCGACCTAGCTCTCAAAGGGCTGTCAGACGCTTTGGCCAAAAACCGCCTCTATGAGTGGGGGGACACAAAGACCCGCTAAGCCACCTGCCCAATGTAGAAAGGCCACGATTGCTCGTGGCCTTTTTGCTGCTAAACACCGATCTAGAGAACTACTCCCGAACCCCATCCACAAAAGCCTTCAGCTTCCGCGACCGCGAAGGATGCCGCAGCTTCCTCAATGCCTTGGCCTCTATCTGTCGAATCCGCTCGCGCGTGACCTGAAAGCTTTGACCTACTTCTTCCAGCGTGTGCTCGGAGCCGTCTTCAAGACCAAACCGCATCTTGATCACCCGCTCTTCGCGAGGAGTCAGCGTGCGCAGGACCTGCGACGTGTACTCCTTGAGGTTGACGCTGATCACGGCATCAGAAGGCGACACCGCTTGGCGGTCTTCGATGAAGTCGCCAAGGTGCGAATCTTCCTCTTCACCGATCGGAGTTTCGAGCGAGATAGGCTCCTGCGCGATCTTGAGGACTTTGCGAACCTTCGCGACAGGAATATCCATCCGCTTCGCGATCTCTTCTGAAGTAGGTTCGCGGCCAAGCTCCTGCACCAACTGACGCGAAGTGCGAATGAGCTTGTTGATGGTCTCGATCATGTGTACCGGGATGCGAATCGTGCGGGCCTGGTCCGCAATTGCGCGGGTAATGGCCTGCCGAATCCACCACGTTGCATACGTCGAGAATTTGTAACCGCGACGGTACTCAAATTTATCGACCGCCTTCATCAGGCCGATGTTGCCTTCCTGAATGAGGTCGAGGAACTGCAGGCCGCGATTGGTGTATTTCTTGGCGATCGAAATCACGAGACGCAGGTTGGCCTCGATCATCTCCTTCTTCGCCCGTGCGCTATCCCGCTCGCCCTTGCTCACCGTCGCATAGACCCGGCGGAACTCGCCGATCGGCAGCCCGGCCTCCTGCGCCACCGAATGGATCTTGGCCCGCACCTCGGCCACCGGCTCGGCCTGCCGCGCGAC
>DASWUZ010000349.1:0-16565 GCA_036401395.1 Acidisarcina sp. | reverse complement strand
GGCCCGCAGGTCGCCGTTCCCGGCGCAACCTCGTTCGGCTGGCTAAGGCTAAGGCAGAGCGCCGGGTTGCCGGGATTATTTTCGATCAGCACTTCCTCGCGATGGCTCGACGTACCCACATAGCTGGCGCTGAGGATTGTGTTCGGCCCCGCCTGGCGCTCGATCGACAGCATGTACTCCTGGGTAAAGGGGACGCGGTTATGCACGTCGAACCCCGGAATACCGCTGATCGGATTGAACGTCCAGTTGAGGCTGGTATCGGGATGGCTCGCCGACGCGTGTTCGTTGGCGAACTGGTAAGGGAAGGGCTGGCCGAAGTTCTGGCCGTCGGAGGCGTTGACAAATGGTTGGCCAAACAAGGGAGGCGCTGGGCTGGCGTAAGTCGTGCCGTAAGGAGGGTTGGCTGCCAGGATGCTGATCGAGAGCGCCTCAATGGAGGTATAAAAAGTACCGAACCCTGCGCGGATGCTGGTTGTACCGGCCCCGCCCAACAAGGTGGCCAGAAAGCCATCGGACGCATGTGGCGACCAGACGAAACCTACCCGGGGCGAAAAGCTTAGTTTGCGGGTCTTGGCCAGCGTGTTCGGAATCCCCGGATCGCCGGGATAGACGATGCCCGTAGGTGCTTCGGGAAAGACGACCGATTGTTCACCGGGAACGAAGGCCGAAATCTGATTGTATTTCTCCGTCCAGGGAGCAATAAGGTCCCACCGCAACCCGTAATTTACCGTCAGATTCGATCGGGCATGCCAGCTATCCTGGGCAAACAGCCCCCCATAAAGATTGCGCGCATAGAACGGGTTGAGCTGGCTCTGGTTGAACTGGGTGGGGACGCCAATCAGAAAGTCGGCAAAATCCACACCTGTCTCCGTGCCAGAAAAACTGAACGTTCCATTGAACTGGGCGACGGGCGCAACATTCACCTGGTCTTCGTAAGATACCGCCCCCACTTTCACGGTGTGGCTGCCAAGAATCTTCGTGAAAGTCTCAGTGAACCCATAGGAGTTGTTGGCCTGCTTGAGCTCATTGGCCGCGGCGCCGATCGAGTAGCTGTTGAAGAGGACGTTCTCCACACTTTGTCCCTTGGGATCGAGCGGCACGATACTCGAGCTGCCATCGGGGTTCACGAACCCCTGCGAAACGAGGCTGACGTTACGCCCGCCCACCGGGTCGCCGACGTCGGTGTAGTCGCGTACGAACGTAAGGTGAACTTCATTGACGGTGCTGGCGTTGAATATTTTCGTGTGTCCTAGAGCGACCAACTGGGCCCGGCCAGTGGTGAGCGCATTAAATCCTGGAACGCTGGCGCCGCTCTGACCCACGGGATACGGATTGTCCAGATTAAAATCGTCGATGTAGTAGTAAGCGGAAAAGTTTCCAAAGCGGCTGTTGCCGTCAAGGTGGATCGCCTCTTTGTCGTCGCGTACTGTCTGATTGAAGGCCGAAGTAGCAAACGTGCCGTCGGGCACGTTTGGTGCGGGAATATACTGTAGAAGTTTCTGCCCGGGTAAAGACCACGCGCTCTTCGGGATAAAGGCGTTCGGAAAAACGCATTGCGCGGTCGAGGTGCAGTCTGTCGCGTACACTCCGCCTGCAGGATTTGCCCCACCCTTTGTGAAGTAATACGGCTCGGCCTGCCCTACGGCGTAACCCAGGCGCTGCGTGAGAAGGCTGGCGAAGTAAGGCCCGCCAACCGTGCCCCGAAGCAGGGTCACTCCATTTGCATCGACCTGGTCCGACAGATCACCGGTCCGGTTAGCATTTGAGGGGACGCCTATCTCGCCGGTGTCAATGCCCTGGGTTTGCTTGGTCCCCTGATAGTCCACGAAGAAGAAAACCTTTTCAGGCCTTATCGGGCCGCCAAACGTTCCGCCAAACTGGTTCTGAAGAAAACTTCCTCGAGTAGGCGAGAAATAATTCCTCGCATCGAGATTAGTGTTGCGGAAAAACTCGAAAACATTGCCGTGGAACGCGTTGGTTCCAGACTTGGTGATCACATGGATCTGGCCGCCGCTGTACTGACCGTATTCGGCGTCGAAATTGTTGGTGATAATGCGAAACTCGGCGATCGAGTCAAGGTTCGGAACGACCGCGGCGCTCGACGTCACGTCTTCTTCCGCATTGCTTCCATTGACGATGAAGACGTTGGAACCCTCGGGCTGACCATTCACCGAGATCGTTCCGGGATTCAAAGTGCCGGAGGGAGCGAGTTGCGTCGCACCCACGTCCTGCACCGAGGTACTGGTGATCGCCGTCTGCGGAGCGACCCCCGGCTGCATTGAAAGCAGGTCAGTGAAGCTGCGTCCGTTGAGCGGAATGGCCGCCATCTGACGGCTCGAAATCACCTCTCCCATTTGCGAATTCGACGTCTCGACATGCAGTGAGTTGTCCGATACAGAGACGGTCTGCGTCACGCTGCCCACACTTAGCGCAACGTCGAAATTCAGCGCACTGTTGTTGCTCAGGTTGATGTCTTTCGACTCGAAGCTTTCAAAGCCGTTGGCCCCGACCGTCATGTCATATTTTCCAACCGGAAGCACCGGCAACGTGAAATGGCCGTTGGGATCGGCCACCGTCTTGTAAGCCTGGCCCGTGTCTTCCTCTCTCAGGTCGATGGTCGCGCCGGGAAGTACCTTTCCCGCTGGGTCCTTGACCGTCCCCGAGATGCTTCCGCTGACGCTGGCATGGGCCGGAATCGCCAAAAGCATTCCGATGCAAACAGATAAAAAAAGATAAGTGCGCACGAACCTCTTAAAAGTGTGGGGCATAATTCTCCTAATTCCTGGCCAGAATTTTGTCTGCCAAGGCAGATTTCGCCCAGTTATGGCAAGACGACTCAACCCGGACGTTACTGAAAGAGCAGAACTGGGAGAGCGGTTTCCAACCGTAACACGGTTGAGCATGATTTATGAAGGAAAACTTAAGGTAAATTCAACCGCGATGAATTGGCCCCGGGCACGCGTTCATTACTGTCGCTTAATTGGACATTGCTCAGACAAAATGCTCCAAAAGCGAGGTGGTCCAAAGCTCGAATCCTTAGCGAAAGACCACAATGCCGTTATCGGCACAGGACTGGGTCGGGAGAGATTGAACATTCCTGTAACCTTGCCCGGCGATGCGAGCGATCACATTGGCACGCGAAACACTGGCCGTCACGTGCGGGGATTCAAAAACTACGTTCATCAATAAGCCATTTCTGGCAAGCTAAACTGAATATCTGACCGACAAACATCGAGGTCAAATATCCCCTTGCTACTGAACATCGCGGTCGTCAGCGGACGCGCAATAACTTTTGGCGCGCTCGCCGTGACTTGCCTCAGCGCGGTTGTGGTCGTTCTCGCCGCGACGAAGTGGTTCGCTTCAAAACCTCGCCGGAACACGACCTCCGCGCAAGATGACAGGAAGAAATACGCGCTGCTATGCGCCGTCGGTCTCGCTATCTTCGCCGTCTCCCTGGCGATGGCCCTGCGCGCCCATCAACGGCCCTACGGTTTTAGAGGGCCCGCGCTGGCCGACTTCTCATCGCTCGAGCCGATCGACGCCCACACCCACATCTTTCACACCGGCCCGGCCTTCGTCGCGATGCTGACGCGGCTGCACATGCACGTCCTCAACATCATGTATGTCGACGACACAGACCCCTACCGGCCAACGACCCACCCACAAGAAGAGGACGCGCTCAACTTCATAGCCTCCAGCAAAGGACGCGCAAAGCTTTGTACTACCTTCGATCCATTCCGGTTCAACGACCCGGACTTCGCCGCGCCGGCAATCCGCTCCCTTAATAAGGATTTCGACCAAGGCGCGATCGCCGCAAAAATTTGGAAGAACATCGGCATGGAAGTAAAGGATAAATCGGGAAGATACATTCTCCCGGACGATCCCGGGCTCGAGCCCATCTATCGTGACATCGCCGCCCGCGACAAGACGCTGATTGTCCACGCCGCCGAGCCCGACGCTGCCTGGGAGTCTTCCCGGAACCCCGCCAATCCCAACGCGAAATATTACATCGACCATCCCCAGTGGGACATGTCCACGAAAAAAACCGCCCCTGACAAAAACACAATCCTCCAGGCCAGAGACCACTTGCTCGCAATGAACCCAAACCTTCGCGTCATCGGGGCACATTTTGGCAGCCTCGAAGACCACCTCGACGATCTCGCCGCGCGCCTTGACCAACACCCCAACTTCGCCGTCGACACCGCAGCCCGAATGCCCGCCTTGGTGGCTCAACCCCGATCCAGGGTGCGCGATTTTCTGCTGAAATATCAGGACCGCATTCTCTACGGCACAGACCGGGAGTTTTATGCCGCCAATAAAGGCCAGACCGCCGCTGAGTTATGGGAAGCGCAGTACGCGCGCGACTGGCGCTATCTTGCTACCAATGACAAGTTCAAGTACCTGGGGCATGACGTGCAAGGACTCGACCTGCCACGCTCTGTGCTCAAAAAGATCTACCACGACAATGCCGTTCACTGGATTCCCGGCATCCTCGGCACACAGCAGAACGCCGCATCGCAGTTAAACAGCTCCACTCAGCGTCGAGCGTTTCACTTGCGTGGCTCATCCTGAAACAAAGACGCAGATTGGATAAGAAGCTGCTGGAGGGTCGGGATACATTTCTTGAGAAAATTAACGTCATCGCAATGCAGCCCTCATGCTTTGCTTTGTTAATCTAGAACTCTATGCCTAATAAGGAAGAACTTCTCCAGAACCCTATCCAACATATCGATATCAAGCAACACAATGTCGTCGCGCTAGTCGATGCGATGCAGCACATGGCCTATACCTCTCGTGACTTGGCCCGGGCGGCGTCAATTTACGAGCGCATGTTGCGCGACCAGGAGTGTGGGGTGATTCTTTGCCTGGCCGGCTCGTTGGTGAGCGCGGGTCTCAAGCAGATCGTGATCGACCTGCTGCGGAACAACATGGTCGATGCCATCGTTTCGACGGGCGCCAACATTGTGGACCAGGACTTCTTTGAGGCGCTTGGATTCAAGCACTGGATCGCGGATGAGCTCTACAAGTCAGGCACGGAAGATGCGACGCTGCGGGAGCTGATGATCGATCGCATTTATGACACGCTCATCGACGAATCGGAGCTGCGTCTGTGCGATGAGACGACCGAGAAGATCGCCAATTCGCTGGCGCCTCGGCCCTATAGTTCGCGGGAGTTTATCCAGGCCATGGGCGCATACCTTGAGCAGCAAGGCAAAACCCCCAAGGGTGGCGGCGTCGACTCGATTGTCTTCGCTGCCTACGAGAAGAATGTACCCATTTTCTGTCCCGCGTTCAGCGACTGTTCGGCGGGATTCGGCTTGGTTGCCCACCAGCACGCGCGGCAGGACAAGCCCAAGGTTTCGATCGATTCGGCCAAGGATTTCTATGAGCTGACGCAATTAAAAATCGCCAATCCGACGACCGGCCTGCTGATGATCGGCGGCGGGGTACCCAAAAACTTTGCCCAGGACATCGTCGTGGCCGCCGAAATACTGGGTGTCGATGCGCCGATGCATAAGTACGCGATCCAAATCACGGTGGCGGACGTGCGGGACGGGGCACTGTCGTCGAGCACTCTAAAAGAGGCCAGTTCGTGGGGAAAGGTGGACACTACTTTTGAGCAGATGGTTTATAGCGAAGCCACCCTCGCCCTGCCTTTGATCACCGGATACGCGTATCACAAGCAAGCTCATGCCGACCGCAAGGAACGTGCCTGGTCGCGCATCCTTGAGCCTGTCACTGCCTAACGATGTATTACCTTGTCAAGCTGGGACAATAGGTATCGCTTGCCTTGCCGAGCGGATACTCCTAGGGTTTGCAACGCTCAAAAGCGATCGGCAGACGCCCAAGTTCCACTGCATCGGCGAAACCGCCCCGCGGAACGGTGGGACCCTGTGAAAGCGATTACAAATTCTGCTGGACGATTTCATTAGTAGCAGAGTAGTATGCGGTTCGTAACTAGTTAAGCAAGAATTAAGCAAAACAAAGGGGACCCGCTGGGTTTGGGTGGTTTTCGTGTGGCTACTGGCTCTGATACTCGTTGCCTACTTTGCCCTCTTTGTGTTTCTGTCTTCTCGGCGGCGTGCCGTGGCCGTCAAGACAAATCCGAAAAGGACAGCCAAAATAATTCCGTTTGAGCGCGGCGTGAGCATCAACGCGAGGTCAAGGAAGATCTGCTAGATCACATTCGACCAGGCCGCTGAACATCCCGCTTACTAGAATCTGTCATCCTGAGAGTGCATCCAGTGTCTTGATAATTCCTGCACCGCGCCTCGATCTAAAACTCATGATTGGCATCGTCGAAGCCAGCGACACTGAGCGCCTTGTCATTGACCTCTGCCGTATTTGCTTCCGCCTCAGCGCGAAGACGCGCCACAGTCTGCCAGTTGTCCTTATGGGCATGTGATGGTACCCACGGGGGCATAGGCATGCAGAGGTAGTCGCTCAGAGTTTCTGCGTGTCCCTCATAGAGTGCGCGCATGGCGAGCAGCCGCTCCTTTGAATTGTTGTCTCGGCAAACGCTGATGCTTGCCTGGCATAGTTCCGAATAGAGCTTTTCAAATTGCGCCGGAGGCAAGCGATCTGTGGCCGGCGCTTTTGGCATCAAGCCGAAGACCTGCGAGAGGTCAACGAGTGCGTGGCGCGCCATGGCGAAGGTGAGTTGCGCTTGACGCGCGGGGTGACCCTGCACTCCCGCAATGAGGAGCGAGCACGTATCGAGGACGGCGACCAAGGCGCTTAGCCAGCTCTGGTTTGTGTGTTGCGACCGGAAATAGCAGAGCAGCGGGTAGGAGATGTGGCTTTCTAGAAGCTCGGCGGACCAGCGTTCCCACTCTTCGAGCAGAAGAACCAGGGCATCGTTTCCCCCTTCAAAGGAATGCCGGCGGAGAAGCTCAAGGGCAGTCGGGGGCGATCCAGCGCGGGCGTCGAGCAGGGATATAGTGCTTTCACGGCGGGAGAATGCTCCATAAAGTACAGGGAAATAGCCAATAACGACGGCGACGAATGCGAGGCCCGTCCCTGACTCAAGGATGATGAGTATTCGAGTCCACCCATAGTGGGGCACGATGTCGCCGAGTCCGAGGGTGAAGATAGTCGTGCCGCTGACGTAGAGGTCAGTGAGGAAGTCAACATGTCTGCCGAGAACGTCATTGAATGGCGAACCCAGGCCGAAATAGAGAAGCGAGAAACCTATCAGGAGGGTCCCTGCCCAAACCATGATGAGGAAGATGAGGGAGAGGGGACCATAAAAACTGAAGGCGGTCTCTCGGGTCCTGGGGGTGCAGATCCGTTTGGTGAAGTATTTCCACGGGCGCCAAGTGGAGACATAAAACAGTTTCGTGATGCGGAACCGTCCGGTCGCTCGACGTGGAAGAATCACCGTCTGAAAGGCGTCCAGGAGGACGAAGAAGACACAGGCTAACCCGGCGATGAAGCTTATTGCGTGCATGAGCTCGCCCCTCCTCGTGCCTACGGTTGTGCTGGTGGCGTCACGTTATAGATGTAGGGCTGAGTTGCTTTATTCAGCAAAACAGGAAATGTGAAGTGGGTCAACTTCTTTCCGGGCCTGGTTGGCCTAACGCGCCCGGCCGCTGCTTCCCCCGATAAGGCTGGAATGACAGTGGCTAAGTACTCGTAAGAAAATGACTCATGGCCCAGGTGCGGATGGACAAGTGGTTGTGGGCGGCGAGATTCTTCAAGACGCGGGCGCTTGCAGTTGGGGCGTGTGAGTTGGGCAGGATTGAGTCCAATGGCCAACGGGCCAAGGCAGCACGCGAGGTGCGAGTCGGGGACATGCTGCGGGTGAAGAACGAGGGCGGCGAGTTCGTGGTCCAGGTTCTGGTGGCTGCGGAGGTACGCGGGCCGGCTGCGGTGGCTCAGACCCTCTACAAGGAAACTGAGGAGAGCCGCGTGGCCCGCGTCAAAGCAGCGGAGGAGCGGAAGGAAATGCTGCGCGCCGGTGGGTTGGTGGAAGGGAAACCCTCGAAGCGTGACCGGCAGGAGTTGGCGCGGCTGCGGGGACGGATCCACCGATTCTGAATGTTGGATTTCCTTGGTGACCAACGACTGTTTCGCCCTCTTCAATGAGAGCAGTGACCAGCAGAGAGCCCATGTCGAGGCCAGCTTTTTCCAGCGTACTGCGCGTGCCCGCCCCTACCGGAGCATCTCAACATCCGTAGTCTGAGAGCCGAGAGCTGGCCGAAATAGTAAGCACTAACCAGAAATGAGAGGAAACAAACCCGTGAAGTTTGCCCAGTCAATCGCGAGCAGGCTCGCACTCACAAGCCTCTGCATCGCAGTCTTGCTCGCAGGGTGCCACAAAACGGCCGACTCGCCAGCAGACTTCGAATCGGCCATCAACGACTACTACAAGGCCCATCCCGCGTGCCTATGGTCTGAGCCGAAGAAGTTCCCCGTGCAGGCTGCTACCTCAGATGAGTCAAAGACTGAAGGCTACGATGCCCTGACCGATGCCGGCCTGCTGACCCGGACCACCGGCGAAAAGCGCGTCATGATCATTGCTTCGAAGCAGGTCAATAACTATGACGTCTCCGACAAGGGCCGCTCGACGTGGACACAGAACCCGACCCAGCCAGGTTATGGCAACTTCTGCTATAGCGGCCGCGAGGTGACCTCGATCGACAGCTTCGCTACTGGCGCCAGCTCCGATGGAGCGAAGACAGCAACAGTGAACTATCACTATAAAGTTGGCAGCATGGCTGCATGGGCCAACTCGCAGGAGATGCAGACTGCGTTTCCAGAAATTGCCAGCGCGATGTCGGGGCAGCAGGTGGGCCACGCCAACCTTGTCATGACCGGCGACCACTGGCAAGTCACTAAATAGGCTTAGAACGTCCTTAGATCGCCGTCTTCCTGGGGCGCGTTGACGAGCAGGCCCATCTCGCCAGCCAGCTTTTCAAGGTTGCGGCGAGCCGTGGCTGAGACAGGAACCATGGGCAGGCGATACGCTTCGGTGACCCGCCCCATCATGGCCAGCATCGCCTTGACAGGCCCGGGATTCGTCTCCCAGAAGAGAGCCTGAATAAGTTGGAAGTAGCGCTTGTTGAGCCGCCGGGCGTGCGCCCATTCTGACCCTAGCGCCGCAGCGACCAGGGCCGCCATCTCCGACGGAATGACGTTTGAAGCGACCGAAATCAGACCCGAAGCGCCCAGCGCCAGGGTCGCCAGCGCGAGATTGTCGTCGCCCGCATAGACCCGAAAACGCGCCGGCAAAATGCAGGTCAGCTCCGTAATCTGAGGCAGGTTGCCGCTTGATTCCTTGATGCCAATGATGTTAGGGACGTCTTCGGCAAGGCGCAGCACGGTGGCCGGCTCGAGATTCGCGCCGGTCCGCCCGGGAACGTTATAGAGCACAACCGGTAGTTTGACCGCTTCGGCGATCGCCCTGAAGTGCTGGTACTGGCCTTCCTGAGTCGGCTTGTTGTAGTAGGGGTTGGCGGTGAGAATGGCGGTAACGCCTGAAACCTTGGCCACGTCTTTGGCACGCGCCGCCGCCTCGCGGGTCGAATTATGCGTGCATCCAGCCCAGACCGGCACGCGGCCTCCCGAAGCCTCAGCCACGATGCGGATGGCCTTGAGCCACTCCTCTTTAGTCAGCGTCGCGGCCTCACCCGTCGAGCCGCAGGCCAGTAGCATGTTGATCCCGCTGGCGATTTGCCAGTCGACCAGGGCATGCAGGGCAAACTCGTCCAGCGCCCCATCAGGCCGGAACGGGGTCACCAGCGCTGTGCCACAACCACTAAAATCCATCAGCCCATCACTTCCATTCGCTGCCCAGTTACTCATGGAGTTTACATCTCTGCTGGGCTGTAGGGGTTCGTGAGTAGAGGTGAGGTGCTGAGGGGAAGCGATTTCTATTCTTTCGGATAGGTTTTCACACTGCGGTGGTTCCCTCACCAAATATAGCTATATGCACCAAATCCGAAGGTGGTGCATAATAGGATCATGAGAACTACGCTAGCAATTGAGGATGACGCCTATGAAGTGGCCTCCGTCTACGCGAAGGCCAAGGGGATCACCCTCGGAACGGCCGTTAGCGAACTGGTCCGTAAGGCTATTGAGCCGGAACCCAAATCACCTTCACCTCGGCTGAAGATGGGCCCCGACGGATTTCTGGTCATCCGCTCCACAGGAAGAGTAATTACTTCGGAGATGGTGAAAGAAGCTTTGGAGGAGGAGTGACTTGGTGAGGCGAAAGTACCTGTTGGACGTGAGCGTACTTATCGCCCTCACGGAAGAGGACCACGTTCACCGCCATACGGCAACCAAGTGGTTTCGGACCCCCGGCCTCGACTGGGGACTGTGCTCCTTCTCTGAGGCCGGCTTTCTCAGGATCTCGTCGAACCCAAAATTGGGTAAGTTGACGATGGGGGAAGCCGGGCAATTACTAAAATCCTTTACTAGTCGGGTAGGGTACCGGTTTTGGCCCATGCTGGCAGGCTGGATCTCGCTCGATCAAAGACTCCGGGACCGGGTGTTTGGGCATCAGCAAATTACCGACGCTTATCTGCTGGGACTGGCGATAAAGGAAGATGGAGTGCTGGTCACCCTCGATAAGGGACTCAGGTTTTTAGCCGGCGCGGAATTTTCCCGGCATGTGCTGGTGCTTGAATAGCTAGCTGTCTTCTTCGCAGAGATAAGCAGCAGTCGAACTTTAGCTTAGGATCTTCTGCGTGCGCCAGGTCTGTGGCCAATCGCGCTTGCGCTACATGCCAAAGCGCGCTGAGAAACATCTCTGGTGAGACTTTCGATAGAACCCTCAGGTAGTGGGCGATTTCATTGTCTCGCTGAGTACTCAATCAGCAACTCGCGGTAGGGTCGGCTTTTTCTAGGCACTTCTTGTTCCGGAACCAGTTCGCAACTCTTCTATTACTTGCATGGCGAGGCGAGGCTCGCCGGTTACGTTGTTGCCTTTGATCTGGCAGGCACGGAGGTAGGCGTCGAGCGGGAGCCAAGGCGCAGTGTCGGACATGGCGGCGCGGAGGGTGGTCAATTCGGCTGCGAGGCGGCGGAGCCGGTCGGCCTCGGGCCAGCCTTTTTCGTGGCTTTTGGGGGCGTTGGCGTCGCCATCCCAGTTGCTGATTTCGGTTTCTTCGGGGTCTTCTTCGAGGAGGTGAAGCGCGGCGTTGGCCCGCGCCATTTTTTTGGCGTGGCGGTCGTGGGGTAGTTTGTGATCGGGAGTGTGGATCGATTGGCGCTGGTCGAAGAGGCCCCAGCGGCCGCGTGCGCATTCGGGCAGGCAGCTTAGAAGTAGGGCTTCAAACTGCTCTTTTGCGTCTGCGAGTTGAAGCTCCTGCTTCTCGAATCGTTTGCTTCGTCCCATGGTTCGAGTTTACCGCGGTGCTATTCGGAAAGACGCCTCGCACGCAACTAACAAGGCGTGTGACAATTTGCATATGCTGGACGACCTAATTGATCAAGCGTTCCGCGTCCAGGCTTTGAATCTTGACCGACTCTTGGCCGACTGGCGCTGGCTCTGTCCCGAACCATTATCGCTTATCGCACGGAATGCGTTCGGTGATCTCTTTTTACTCAATGCGAATGGGAGAATATTGTGGCTTGACGTTGCGACTGGAGAATGCAAAGAAATTGCCGCCTCGGAGTCTCAGTTTCCGTGAACTGCTAGAAGAGGAGGCCAACCTGGAGGAGTGGCTTGCGGGAACGGACACGAAGGCCGCAGCCGAACGGGGACTCCGGCCTAACCTTACGGAGTGCATCGGCTTCAAGATTCCACTTGTCTTTTCCGAAAGTGGTAACGTGCCCGACAATGCTTACCTTGCCGATCTCTATGAGCATGTGTCATTTCTTGGTGACCTCCATCGTCAAATCTCTAAGACCCCTAATGGGGCGAAGGTCACTTTACGAACCAAACCATGAGTTTCTCTGTCCCTTCTAGAACCCGATACGTCCACCGTGGCGCATCTCCAGAAGCGTGTTAGACGGTGTGCCCTCCGCTAGAGGGCCATTTGTTCGTAGACGTCCTGAAAGTCGAAGCTGCCTACGCGGCCGGCTAGCCACTCCGCTGCGCGGACTGCGCCCTCGGCGAAGCCTCGGCGAGAAAAGGATTCGTGCTTGAGTTCGATGAGGTCGCTGGCGGAGCGGGCGTGGATTACGTGCGTGCCCGGCGCATCGCCTTCGCGTTTCGACTCGATCTTTACCTCAAGGCCCGGGTGAGCGGTCTGCAACACCTGCTGGATGGTAAGCGCGGTGCCGGAGGGGACGTCGAGCTTGCCGGTGTGGTGCGTCTCGGTGATGGAGAATTCGTAACCGGGAGCGCCGGTGGCGAGGGCCTTGGCAACCTTCAATAGGGCCTGCACACCGATCGAGAAATTGGTGCCATAAAGAAGTCCGGCGCGGCGGCGTTCGGCCATTGCGCGCATTTCGGGCAGATGGCTGTACCAGCCTGTAGTGCCGACGACGACGCATGCGCCGGTGGCGAGACAGGCCTTCAGGTTGGGGATGACCGCGTCGGGTGTGGTGAAGTCGATGACTGCGTCGAAGCCCGCGAGGAACGGGGCCGTAAGCGCCGAGCCGCTGGAGTTTGCCTCTTCGCCGAGCACGCGTACGCCGTGGCCGCGTTCGGTCGCTACTTCGGCGACCACGCTGCCGGTCTTGCCTCGTCCTAAAACCAAAAACAACATTATCTCTGCACACTTTCTTGAACTGCTGGCTGTTGCGTTAACGACACTTGTGCTGACTGGTTGCGCGACTCAACATCGAAGATCACGGGGTCGGGATCGGCGAAGAAAGCTGCATGCAGGGACCGCACCGCTTCGTCGGCATCGTCTTCCTCGACCATGAAGCTCATGTTGATCTCCGACGCGCCCTGCGAAATCATGCGCACGTTGACGTGGCGAATGGCCTGAAAGACCTGGGCGGCCATGCCGTTGCGCCCGCGAATATCTTCGCCAACCATGCAGATCAGCGCCTTGCGTCCCTCATATTTTACGTCGGCGAGCTTGCTCAGGTCAGCGGCAATTTCGGGCAGGCGATGGTTGGAGTCGACGGTGAGCGAGACGCTAACCTCGGAAGTGGAGACCATATCAACGGGGCACTTGTGCTTGTCAAAGACATCGAAGATGGACTTGAGATAGCCGTGGGACATCAGCATGCGGCTGGCTACTACGTCGATGATGGTCAGGCGCTTTTTTACGGCAATGCATTTGAAAGGGCTGCTGCAGTGGGGAGCGAGGGCGGTGATGCGGGTGCCTTCGTTGGATGGGTTGCGGGAGTTGAGCACGGCGACGGGGATGTTCTTTTGGACGGCGGGCAGAATGGTCGCGGGGTGGAGGACTTTTGCGCCGAAGTAGGCGAGTTCGGCGGCCTCTTCAAAGCTGACCGAGCGGACGCGGAGCGCGTCGGGACAGATGCGCGGATCGGTGGTCATGATGCCGTCGACGTCGGTCCAGATCTCTATCATGGAGGCGTTGAGGCCGCCGCCGACGAGGGCCGCTGTAAAGTCGGATCCGCCGCGCCCGAGGGTCGTAGTGACGTCGTTGATCGTCGAGCCGACGAAGCCGCCCATGACGGGGAGATGTCCGGCTTCGAGGAGTGGGAGGACGTGTTCGCGGAGGCGCTGCTCGATGAGCGCGTCCTGCGGAACGGCGCGGCCGTGCTGGGCGTCGGTGACGATGACTTTGCGGGCGTCGACGTGGACGGCGTCCAGCGAGCGCGTGTTGAAAGCCTCGGTAACGAGGCGGCTTGAGAGCTGTTCGCCGAAAGAGACGACCATATCGCTGGTGCGGGGGGTGAGTTCGCCGACGGCGGCGAGGCCGCGCAGGATTTCGTCGAGCGAGTCAAATTTCTTGTCGATCCATAGTTCGATTTCGCCGATGGTTGAGCAGTTGAGGGCCGGTGCGGTGGCGCCGACGGGCAGAGGAGCGACGAGGGCGCGGGCGGTGTCGTGATGGCGATTGCGCAGGCGGGAGCTGACGGCAAGCGCGCCGTTGCGGTCTCCGCGACCCGCGGCTGCGGCGGCCGCGAGCAGCATGTCGGTGACCTTGGACATGGCGCTGACAACGACGATGGGGAGAATGCCGGATTCACGCCGGGTGCCGACGATGCTCGCGGTGCGCAGGATGGCTTTCGCGTCTTCGACGGAGGTGCCGCCGAACTTCATGACGACTACGTTCATGCGGGTGTGGCTACCGGTTCTGGTTTCAACTGCTTTTCTGCGGGGGAGAACTGGTTTCCCAGTTTGTTCATCGACCAAAGCAGTTCGGCGTTGAGGAGGGCTGCGCCGGCCGCGCCGCGGATGGTGTTGTGGGAGAGCACGGTGAACTTCCAGTCGAGCAGTGGGCATGGGCGCAGGCGGCCCACGGTGGCTGCCATCCCTGCTCCGCGCATGCGGTCGAGGCGGGGTTGCGGGCGGTCGTCGGCTTCGACCCATTCGACGGGCTGGGCTGGGGCGGATGGGAGGTCGAGGCCGGTGAGGGGGGTGAAGTCGCTCCACGCCGCGAGAATTTGCGCGCGGGTCGCGGGGCGGCGGAGCTTGATGCTGACCGACTCCATGTGGCCATCTTCGACGGCTACGCGGTTGCAGTGAGCAGAGATTTTCGCATTCAGAGGTGTGACGCTGTGCCCTCTCAGTTTGCCGAGGAGCCTCAGGGTCTCTTCCTGGAGTTTTTCTTCTTCGTTTTTAATGTAAGGGACGACGTTGCCGAGGATGTCGAGGGAGGCGACGCCGGGATAGCCCGCTCCGCTGACCGCCTGCATGGTGGTGACGAAGATGCTCTCGATGCCGAAGGGGTCATCCAGGGGCTTGAGGGCGAGGACGAGGCCAATGGCTGCGCAGTTTGGGTTGGTTACGATGTAGCCGCCGTTTTGGGTGCCCCCGTTTTGTGTGCGCCAGGATTGGCTGTCGATTAGCGAGAGGTGTTCGCGGTTGACCTCGGGGATGACGAGGGGGACGTCCCGTGTCATGCGGAAGGCGCTGGAGTTAGAGATGACGGCGCATCCGGCAGCGGCGAAGCGTGGCTCCATGTCGCGGGCGATGTCGGCGTCGAGCGCGGCGAAGATAATGGCGGGGGCGCTGTCCGGGGTGGCGGGGGAGACGGGCATGTCGGCGATGTGCTGCGGCAGGGCAGTGTCGAGCTTCCAGCGAACGGCGTCTCCATAGCGCTTGCCGCTGGAGCGGTCGCTCGCCGCTAGCCAGGCGATCTCGAACCATGGGTGGTGCTCGAGGAGCTGAATGAATCGCTGGCCGACCATGCCGGTCGCGCCTAGTATGCCGATTTGTAGCTTATCCTGGTGTCTGGCCATCTAGTCCTGGTGGTGCGTTGTTGTTTGATCCGTGTCTTGAAGAGTTGCTGAGAGCGCTGGCATCTTGCATTCACACAAGGCTCAGTAGCGGAGGAGCCTAATTTCCCGGGGCCCTCCAGATCGTCGACTCGCTCTTCAAGAGAAGCGAGCCGCGCATTAAAGCCCACGACTGACGCTTCAATTAACTCTAACTACGGCTTCGAAGCGGGATAGCCCACTTCCTGAATTCTTTCAAAAAGGTAGTCTCGGTTTTTTCGATGCGCTCCAGTAATTCGAGCTTGGTGACTTCAAGGTCAGCTTTGGTGACGTATTCATGTTCCATCGCGATGCTCCTTGCATCTGATCGAGGCTGAGGTCGGCTCGGTGTCAGTAAACCTTATACGGGCCAAGCATTTGTCTGCGCCGTGCCTAATAGTGTATCCGGTTCGGCGGGCTGACTGAAGGTCTCGACTTGACAATATATGGGCGTCATTGTCAGTGGCCGATTGTGCGGAGTATAGTTCCGCCGGAGGTAAGACATGAAGAAGATACTTTGTGCGTTAGCGCTTTTCACCCTTGCAGCCCAGTTGTTTGCAGCGAGCCCATTTGTGGGCACCTGGAAGACCAACCCGGATAAATCGAAATACACGATGGGAACTGCTCCTAAGGAAGTCACCCTCGTGATCGAGGAACAGGGACAGATCTCAAAGTGGCTGCTACCGGTACCAACTCCGACGGATCCCCGGTCTCGGTTGACTATACGGTTCCTGCCGCGGGTGGGGCGGGCAAGGTAACGACGGGCGACTTCGACGCGATCACGGCGAAACGAGTCAGCGACCATGTGCGGATTAACACCTACATGAAAGCTGGAAAGAAAATAAGAGTGCGCCGGATGACTGTTTCTACCGACGGAAAGACGATGGAGTCGACCATTACTGGAATGGGCACGACGGGCACCAAAGTTGCGGGCACCGACGTTTACGACAAGCAGTAGCTCCGAACTTCAGGCGACCAACTCCTAATGGGGCCGCACGTTTTCGACGAAGTTAGTCGGAGCGTGTGGCCTTTTCTTATTGCACCGTGGTGTTTCCTGCGCCGAAGGTGAAGTCTGCGGTTGTAGATTGTTTTGACTGGATGGTTACTTGTGCAGTCTGGGTGCCAAGTTGTTCGTGGGTGGCGGTGAGGGTGTAGACGCCTGGCGGCAGGCCGTGAATTTCGAAGTGGCCGTTTTCGTTTGAGACGGAATAGAAAGGGCTGGGCGCGATGTTGATGAAGGCCTGCATCCAGGGGTGATTGGCGCAGGC
>DASWUZ010000348.1:0-22430 GCA_036401395.1 Acidisarcina sp. | reverse complement strand
GGAAGCGTTGCATCACGTGTGGAGAGCAGGTCGTACCAGAGTTGTTTGCTGAGCGCATGAGCGAGGCCGTCGGATGCGGCGGGAACGGCTCAACATATCTTCTTGGTCTTAGAGAGCGGCACGGCATACCCGCTCGATTTTTTCAGCCAGAAAGCGGGCCCGCATATCACCCTCGATCCTCAACGCTCGCGCCACTACCAGCGCATCTTCCGGGGTCGGGGCTTCAAAGACCCGCAGATTCCAGAGTGCCTGTGCGCCGTACTCAGCGAATGCCTGCCGATAGAGCGTGATGACCTCCGCTGACGTCGTGGGTTGGGTAGCCATGCTGCTGCCTCTCCTTTACAGGATACGTGAGATGACGAAATGCCTAGCCAGACCAACGCTTTGGCACGCACAAATCTCCGCAACGAACTGAAGCGGCGCTTCACACTCTGCACGGCCTATGAAGACAGCGATGGCTCAGGCGGAAATTGCGGAGCTTTCTTTCATCTCGGCTCCTGCTTCGCTCTTTGTTTGGAGGGGAGAGTCAAAGGGCATGAACATACGGAAGGTGGTGCCGCTGCTCTTGCCCTGTCTGGAGCGAAGGGTCAGTTTGGCCTCATGTTTAGCGAGTATGCCCTGCGTGACCCATAATCCGAGCCCTGTACCGGTGAGGCCTTTAGTCGAGAAGAATGGCTCGAAAATGCGCTGGCGAGTGTGGCGGTCCATTCCTTGGCCGGTATCTGAGATGGTGATGACGATTCCTTTGCGTCCATTCTTCCAGTCACGACAGTTGCAAGTTCGAAGGCAGAGTTTGCCTCCACCGGGCATGGCGTCGATGGCGTTGCTGATCAGGTTGGCGAGTACCTGGCGAATCTCGCCATCATTGGCAAGGACGGTAGGGATGCGTCCGAACCGGCGGATGACCTCTATCTCTGCGTTGCGAATGCGGGCGTCGAACAGAGTGAGAACGGTGGAGAAGAGTTCGTGCACATCGGTGAGCGTGGGACGGCTGTTCTGGCGGTAGAAACGTAGTGTCTGGGTAGTGATCTGCACCACCCGCTCCAGTTCACGCTGGGCGAGTTCCAGGTATCTGCGGCTGCTGTCATCCATATTGCCTTGATGCAGCAGGTAGAGACAGTTGATTACTGACTCTAGTGGATTATTGATCTCGTGCGCGATCGACGCGGCAAGGCGCCCCGCGGCGGCCAGCTTCTCGGTGCGGCGAAGGACATTGTGACTCTGTTTCTGTTCGGTGAGATCGACGATGAAGGCCGCTATCTGACACTGGTCGGGCGGCGCCTCGGGGTTGAGGATCGCGGCGCCTATGAGAGTGCAGACATCGCTGCCGTCCTTGCGGATGCACTCTGCTTCGAATGGCTCGCATCCACCTTTGGACCAGAGCCTCTCCTCGATAGCGGAGCGTGGAGCTGAGCGTGCCGCAGCTTTGGCGGCGGCTTCAGAGCCGGGCTCGATTCCGGGCGGCAGAGATGGTCCTGTGGCGCCGGTCAGAATGCGCGGGATAGTGACCTGTCCAGCAGCGAACTCTTCCTGTGAGTAGCCGAGTATTTTTTCGAGAGCCTCGTTGGCGTAGAGGATGCGACCACTTTCGGCGCTGATGAAGAGACCGAGCGGCATGGCCTCGGCGAGGCGATGAAATCGCTCCTCGGCTATGCGGAGGGCGTGTTCTGCCGCGCGGCGGACGCGCCGTGCGTCGGCCTCGGTTATCTCGCGTTCGATGGCCGGCAGCAGACGGGCAAGGTTCTGCTTGGCGACATAGTCGTGCGCCCCGGCCCGCATGGCGGCGACGGCGGTCTCTTCGCTGATGGCGCCCGACATGACAATCAGGGGGATGTCGTGGCTGGTCGCCTTAAGCAGGCGGAGGGCGGCAAGGGCGCTGAAGTTGGGAAGGTTGTAGTCCGCCAGAATGACATGCCAGCAGCCGCCTGCCTCGCCTTCAAGGGCGCTGCGCATCTCTTCTTCGGTCTCGACGCGGGTGATGTCGGCGCGGTATCCGGCGCGTTGAAGATGCCTTTCCAGAAGGAAGGCATCGTCCGCGTCGTCTTCGACGAGGAGCACGCGCAGAGTAAGCCTGGAGAAAGGCGTGTCCGGGGCGGTCTGCTCGGGAAGTCGTGTGGCAAGGGCCGGGTTTGAAGAATAGGGTTGGCTTGTCAAGGGTCTGATCGGAGGCTGTGCGGATTGATACAACCTCTCCTTCCATTACTACTTTAGCCGTCGCTATTTTGAGATTTTACTTCGGCGATTCGTTGAGGGTGAGCCAATACATCCCAAGCTGGCGGGTGGCCTCGGCAAATTCGTTGAAGTTAACCGGCTTGCGGATGTAGCTGTTGACCCCAAGGCGATAGCTCCGAACTATATCGCTCTCTTCGTCGGATGAGGTAAGGATCACAACCGGCAGCACACGGGTGCGTTCTGTTTCGCGGATTTTCCGCAGGACTTCGAGGCCGTCGATCTTGGGGAGTTTTAGATCGAGCAGGACGACCTGAGGCAGACGAGGCGGCTCGTCGCCGTCCTCGCCGAAGAGCATCCGCAGAGCTTCTTCGCCATCTCGCGCAACAGGAATCTCGCTGACAATGTTTGCCTTTCGCAGGGCGCGGATGGTCAGCAATTCGTGGTCGGGGTCGTCCTCGACCAGCATGATGAGACGGCTTGAGTCTGCCATGACACATTATCCTAACGTAAACCAGAAGGTCGCGCCGCGATCGACCTGCCCCTCGGCGCGTATGGAACCATGGTGTCGACGAATGACCCGCGCGACGGTAGCCAGGCCTATTCCAGAGCCTTTGAAATCCTTTTCTCCGTGCAGGCGCTGGAAGGCGGTGAAGAGTTTCGGGGCGTACTTCATATCGAAGCCCGCACCGTTGTCGCGGATGAAGAATTCGCCGGATTGGACGGAATGGCCTAATTCGATGTGGGCTTCGTCTGTCTTGCCGGTGAACTTGACGGCGTTTCCAAGCAGGTTTTCGAGGCCCACGCGGAGTAGTTTGGGGTCTCCCTCGGCCTGGAGACCCCGCTGAATAGTGAATAGGATGCGCCGATCGGGATTTTGCTGTTGCAATTCAGCGGCAATGTCTGTCGCGAGCTGGCTTAAGTCGACCGGTTCGCGGGTGAGCTCCGCGCGCGTGATGCGAGAAAGCTGGAGCAGGGCGTCAATGAGCTGGCCCATCCGTTGGACTCCGTCGCGAATGCGCCGAATGAAATCGGCCCCGGCAACATCGAGGGCGGCACTGTAGTCCTCTTGAAGCGCCAGCGAAAACCCGTCGACGGTGCGAAGCGGGGCGCGGAGGTCGTGGGAGACGGAGTAGCTGAATGCTTCCAGTTCCTTGTTGGTAGCTTCCAGTTCGGAGGTGCGCTGGGCTACGCGCTGCTCCAGCTCGGCGTTAAGGGCGCGGACCTGCTGGGCACTTTCTTCAGCAGTCCGCCGGGCGGAGCGCTCAGCTTCATAGGCGTTAGCACGGTCCAGAGCGGTGGCGATCCTGTCGGCGACGACGGAGAGGAGCTGCTCATCCTGGAACAGGAAAGCACTGGCGCTATAGCGGGCCGCGACCAGAACGCCCATGACCGTGCCGGAGGCAGACAAGGGAATGATCAGAAGGTTGCGTAAGGGAACGGTGCCTGCTGCTGCGTTGCGCGATTCTTCAAAGGTGATCTCGAAGGGTTGGCCGCTTGATACGGAAGTGCCGTTGGCGGCGGAGACCACCGCGCCGCCGTGCTCGTAGTTGACGATTAAAATCTTGTTTTGGGTCATGGCACGCCGTAGCGGATCTCGCTGAGACGGGGCAATGACGGTGCCGGCAGGCAGGTCCAGCCCTTCTGCTGCTTCTACCAAAAGCTGGTGATGGCTTTCTTGAGAGGTCTCCCCGGTTTTGCCGGCACGGCTCATGGCCAGGATAGTCGCATCTGCTCCGACCACCGTCCTCACCCGCCTCAGCAGTTCCGCCGTGAGTTCGGCGATGGGGAGTTGCGTGAGCGCAACATCGCTGATGCTTTGCAACATCTGTAGTCTGCGTGTGGCCTCGTCGGAGGCCTGCCTCAGCCTTTGTTCGCGAAGAAGTGACCATGAGATGTAGACAATCAGGAGTAGGTCGAACGTGCTGGCTACGACGGCGGTGATGGTCGCCCGGTGCCCCGCTGAGTCGGTCGCTCGGCTGCGCTCGACGAGCAGTTGCTGCTCTTCGTGCTTCATGTCCCAGGCGATAGAACGGATGTGGTCCATGTCGAACTTGCCCTGGCCGGTCAGAACAAGTGGACGAACAGACTCAAGAGAACCTGCAGCGCGTTCGTTGATGCCTTCCTGGAGCAGGCTGAGACGATCGTCTATGAGTGCCCGCAAATTAGTGAGCCGGGGCGCATAGTGCGGGTTGTCGACGGTGAGTTTTTGCAGTGCGTCCAGTTCGACGGGAATGTCCCTGCGCGCCTGGCGGTAAGGTTCAAGGTAGGGGTCTTCGCCGGTGATGAGGTAACCGCGGCTGCTGCTCTCGGCATCGTTCAGCGAACCCATGACCTGGTCGACGGTATCGATGACCTGCCAGGTGTGCGCGACCGGGATCTGGCTTTGGTCCAGCATCTGCAACGAGCGGATGGAGAGGGCCGCGTTGATGCTGACGACTATGATCGCCAGGGCCAGCAGTGCGGTGGTGAGGTATGTTTTTGTGGTCCGATCCATCGATCTTGGAAACCTGCTGAGCTACGCGGCAATTTGATGCGTCTGCGGAGCTTCAGGGACGATCGAGGCTGTAAGCCAGAGAGACTTGACCCGGTCTTCCCATGGTTTGCAGAACGTGGATGCTAGCATTTGAAAACATTAGTACCAAGGAGCCGAGGCATCAGAGTGTGGCGTCGCGCACCGCTGGTGAGCACGAGGAATGTCGAAGTCCAGGTCCTTACTGGAGACGCCTGCATGGTGGCAACCAATCTGGCACCGGTATGGGAGTTCAGCTTAATGATTCTAGGGGGTTAGGGCTGATGATGAGGGCTTCGGTTGCGGCTAGTGGATTCGATCGTCAGTGCGATGAGCCTCTGATTGAAAGCTACTGATTCGAAGCATGCACGTCAATGATGGCGAGGACTGAGTACCCTCTCCAGAGATAGAATCAAATCAACGGTAGGAGACGGCGATGATTGTTAAACTTCCTAAAAGCGCGTGAACGAGGGATAGATGCATGAGCATTGAATTAACGATCAACCAGCAAGAAATCATCGAGCAGGCTATACAAGCCGGGATGGTCAAATCGGTCGATGAGTTTATCCATTCGGCAATTGGTGCGCTTTCGGGTGAACACGGGAAATTCAACAGGGAGAAGGCCAGAGTTGCTGGTGAGAGAATTCGCGAGCTGCGTAGAGGCATTACCTTGGACTTGAAGGGTATGAGCGTTCGCGAATTGGCGCACCTCGGCCATAAATACTAATGGATGGGTTTGTACTGGACGTTTCCGCATGCATGCCCCCTGGTGCTACGAAGACGAAACGACCGAGGCGTCAGAGTTTATGCTGGCATCGGCCATTGACGGGGCCTTGCTGCATGTTCCTTCGTTATGGACTTGGGAAATTGTTAACGCAATTGCTGCGGTTATCAGGCGCCGCCGCATTTCCGTCGATCGAGGCCGTGAATTTCTGGATCAACTCGGTACGTTCAACTTCAGGATCGATCCCTCGCCACGAATTGCCGATCTGCCTCGCCTGCATTCACTAGCACACTGCACAATCTGACTGCTTACGACGCTGCCTATTTGGAGTTGGCGAAACGCTTGCCCACGCCATTAGCGACCCTTGACGCTGAACTGATCAGGGCTGCTCGGGCTGAGGGTGTCGACGTCGTGTGATTGCATTGGGTGCCGATGGTTGCCTATTCAGGAACAACTCTCAGCCTTCGATGCGGTATTTGGTTTCGGCTAGTTTGTAGAGCGGTCGCCACACCATCCGGTTAATAGTCACCACCATCAGGGCCATGATGATCGTCGCCAGCAGCAGGATGGAGAAGCGTCCCGCGTCGCTGGCGGCGCTGATCTGCGCTCCCAGGCCCAGGGTCTGGAGAGTGTTGCCGCGGAGGTGGAAGTATTCCGCAATGATACTGGCGTTCCATGCTCCGCCCGAGGCCGTAACCAGGCCCGTAATCAGGTACGGAAATATCCCCGGAAGGATCACCGTCTTCCATCGCTGAGCTGCCGTGAAGTGAAACAGCGTTGAGACTTCGCGCAGGTCGGAGGGGATGGCCATGGCTCCGGCGATTACGTTGAAGAGGATGTACCACTGGGTGCCGAGCAGCATGAGCGCGAGTGAACCGATGCCTAGGCCGGCACCCAGCTTCATCAGGCCGAGGATGATGACAGGGAATAGTACCGTCGCGGGAAACGATGCGGCCATCTGGGCCAGGGGCTGCGCGATGCGGGCCAGCTTTGGTTGAAAGCCGATAGCGACGCCGACGGGGATAGTCCACGCAGCAGCGAGGACGAGGGAGATGTTCACGCGTAGAAATGTTGCCGCCGCACCCTTGAGCAGCATGACTACTTCCCAGCTGTGGACCTGGCGGAGCAGGATGAGCGCGTGGGTTGCGGCCAGCAGGATTACAGCCGCGGCCGCGATGATCAGGATGATGGCGAAACTTCTACTTACAGTTTTGGGTACCGGCTTTTTCTTGCCGAGCGCGGCTTGCGCGAGAGCGCGACTGCGCTCGTGGGCGAGGCCCATGTAGATGCGTTCACTGAGAGGGGCTATGGTGCGCTGCTGGATGATGCCTAGCAAGTTGGAGTGTCGCAGCGCGTAGAGCATAGGGGAGCGCGGGCGGTCGGCGCTCTCTACGTTTTCAAACTTGAATTTGTCTGACCAGGCGATGATGGGCCGCCAAACGAGTTGATCAGTCAGGACGACGATGAGGAGCATGGTAATGACGCCCCAGATGGTGGCGCGTGTGTCCCCGGTGCTGGCGGCGGTTTGCAGGTAGGAGCCGAGTCCGGCGAGGCGGAAGTCGCGGTCTCCGAGAACGAACATTTCGCACGCGGTAAGAAAGAACCATCCTCCGGCGACTGAGACCATGGAGTTCCACACCAGGCCGATGGCGGAGAAGGGAAGTTCAAGCTGCCAGAAACGCTGCCATGCGGAGAAGCGGTAGACGCGGGCTGCTTCCTGGAGTTCCGTGGGGATGCTCTTGAGCGAGGAGTAGAGGCTGAAGGCCATGTTCCAGACCTGGCCGGTGAAGATGAGGAGTATCGCGCCCAGTTCTATGCCCAGCTGGCGGGTTGGGAATAGAGAGACCATCGCGAGCATGACTCCGGGGAGGAAGCTGAGCACCGGGATCGATTGCAGGATATCGAGCGCGGCAATCATGAGCGGCTCGATGCGCGGGTTGTACGCGGCGATGTAGCCGTAGCCGACCGCAAAGATGAGGCTTAGTACATAAGCGCCGAAGATGCGCACGATGGAGTAAAGCGCGTAGAGAGGCAACATGCGCGCAGAGTGAGAAATATCGACGGCGGGGACCGGGTGGCCGAACCATCCGCGAGCGATGAAGAGGACAGCATAAAACACCGCCAGGCACGCGGCCGCGACGCTCAGGTCGAGGAAGAACGGCCATGTGCGCTCGAGGGCGAGGGCAGGCGCGAATGTGTATCGGGTCTTCAGTCGTCTTTCTCCACCGACTCTGAGTCGGCTAAGGGCTCGGTGAGCGAGTCTGCGAACGATTCAGGCGGGATTTCTTCGGCGGGCAGCACAAAGCGGCGGCGTGAGGCGTCGTAGTCGAAGAGTTCGGCGTAGCGGCCCCAGCTCACGGCGGTGTCGAGCTGGCGCTGGGTTTCGTCTTCGCTGAATTGTTCGTCGAGCATGTCGAGGAAGAAGTCCTGCGGGACGGTGTGGTCGGATTTGTTGCTGAGGGCGCGAGTAATCTGCCGCAGCAGTAGCACATGGTCGGTCGCCGCCTTGCGGAAGAGTTCTTTCTGCGTAAGGATCTCGGACTCGGCGTAAGCGCGGCCGGCAGGGGTTATGACGGCATCGCCCTCCTCCACGTGGAGGAAGTCGAGCAGCTGCGCGGCTTCAACGATGGGCAACAGGTCGTCAATCTCGAAGGCGAGGTCGTCAGCCAGACGATAGATGTCGTCCCGGCCATTGTGGTCGATGAGTAGTTCGAGCAGGCCGGCGATGCCTCCTGGACGCGCATGCGGCAGCATCTCGTAGTGCATCTGGCGCTGATCGCGGGCTGGAGAGCGGGCGCTGATGCGCTGCGGCGAGTCGTCGGGCACGACGTCCGGGCGGGTGAGGACTTTATATACGTAGTCGACGAGTTGGGTGAAGGGCGCGGACTTGCGGTCGCGCGGATGGGCCATCGTAACTTTGAAGTCGGTGCGCACCTTGCCGGGATTGCGGCCGAGGACGAGGATGCGGTCGGCGAGCAGGACCGCCTCCTCGATGTTGTGGGTCACGAGGAAGATCGCCTGGGTCGGGATGGTCTTCTTCTGCCAGAGTTCTAATAATTCGCTGCGTAGGTTTTCGGCGGTGAGTACGTCGAGAGCGGAGAAGGGCTCGTCCATGAAGAGGACCTCGGGCTCGACTACGAGTGCACGGGCAAAGCCGACGCGCTGACGCATGCCGCCGGAGAGTTCCTTTGGGTAGGCTCCCTGGAAGCCGTCGAGGCCCACCGTGTCAAGGATTTTCAAGCTCTGGGCGCGGCGCTCCGTGGCGGCGACTCCGCGTGCCTTGAGCGGTGCTTCAACATTTTCGAGGACGGTGAGCCACGGGAAAAGCGCGAAGCTCTGGAAGACGATGGAGACGTTGATCTGGATGGAGTCGATGGGTTTTCCGTGCCATAAAACTTTGCCGCCGGAGGGTTTAGAGAGGCCAGCGAGCATGCGCAGCAGGGTCGATTTGCCGGAGCCCGAGGGGCCAAGCAACGCGACGATTTCGCCGGGAATGATGGAGAGATCGGTGGGTGCGATGACCTGAATGCGGTTCTCGCTTGGCTGCGCGTAGAATTTTTCAACCTGCTGGGCACGAATGATTGCTTCTGTACTTGTTGCTGCCAGGCTCGTCGCTGTGAAAGCGGTTGAGGCTGGCTGCGTAGCGGCGCCTACGTTGGGGGGCAACTCCGCCTTTCCACTGGGGACAGTGTTGGCAGTCGACTCGGTGATCGGATTAGTGGCCGGCACATCGGTCATGCGGACGCTTCTCCCTCGGGTTAACAGAGTAAATTTGAATGACTGGCACTGGATAATCAAAGGCGCTGGGCGCAGATTGCGAGAGTCAAAGCCGAAGATGCGGGCCGCGTAACGAAGGCATCCCCTGATGGGAAGCGTATCATCATAGGCAGAGATTCTGAGTGAATTGCGCCTTACCCAGCCTGCTTTTATGCGGCGATCCGTGCAATGAGATACTTTTGAGTCAGAAGGATTGGTGAAGAGAGCGCATGGCTGAAATGCAAGGAAAGCCGAAGGTACTTGTAGCCGATGACGAACGAGTTATCGCGGACACACTGGCAATTATCTTGAATCAAAGCGGATTCGATGCGACCGCAGTTTACAGCGGCGAGAAGGCAGTAGAGACGGCCAAGACCTTGCAGCCGGACATGCTGATCAGCGACGTGATCATGACCGATCTCAACGGGATCGATGCTGCCATCAAGATTCGGGAGCTGTTACCGACATGCAAGATATTGCTGTTTTCAGGGCAGGCTGCGACGGCCGATTTGCTCGATCGAGCGCGTGGGCAGGGACATGAGTTTGAGATACTTGCGAAGCCGGTCCACCCGCAGGATTTGCTGGCTCGTCTCCGCAGTTAGGGTTCATTGAATTGGTGGTTGAGTTGATAAAGGCACCCTTGATGGGTGCCTTTTATATGAGGTTGGGCACGTCATGAGACTTCGAATCTTCAGTTTTTAGAATTGTTCGGAGTGAAACAATTCGTTTTGTTTTACGTTGACCCTCAGGCGATATCATCGAACTTCAAGACTTGAGGCGATGATGAAAATGGTACAGCGTGACATACGGCTCGTTACCATGGCGCTGATGCTTTCAGCTTTGCTGAGCACATTATTGTTTGCGCCGGGCGCTAAGGCACAGGAGGACGCGGCTGCTTGCGATGAGGCTGATGCGCAGACGGTAATCAGTGCGCCTGGGCCGACCTTCACGGTGGCCGACCATGACATCCCTAAGCACTGGTCGCTGATTGCATACGGTGACATGCGCTTCACCGATCCAATGAATCAAGCCGTGACCAACCCGAAGGTGCGGAAGTGGCTGGTGGACCGGATCGCGGAAGAGAAGCCTGACATGCTGCTGCTCTCGGGGGACGTGCCTTATAACGGGTCGGTGACCAACGACTATGCCGTGTATCAGAGTGAGTCTGAGCCGTGGCGGACGGCGGGGCTTCATGTATTTCCCGCGATGGGCAACCATGAACTGCAAAAGACAGAAGTTCAAAACCCGGAGAACTGGTGGGGTGCGTTTCCGCAGTTGAAAGGGCGGCGCTGGTACTCCGTCAAGTTTGGAAAGATGTACATCATCACCATAGATTCGAACCTGTGTCTCGGGCCGGGAAGCCGGCAGCAGGCCTGGATCGCCGATCAGCTGGACCACATTCCCAAGGGGACCAAGTTTGTCTTCGTGTCACTGCATCATCCGCCCGTGGCCGACCCGGTCCCCAATGACCCCTCGCACAGCGGACGGCCCAATGAACATGCCTTGGCCATGCTGCTCGCGTCGAAGGCCCCATCGATCGATGCAAATATTGTCGTGATCGCGGGTCACGTTCATAACTATCAGCGGTTTTATCAAGATGGGATTGTCTACTTAGTTTCGGGTGGCGGCGGTGCCAAGCCGAAGCAGGTTTCGCGGACCCCTGCAAATCTCTATCAGGACCCCGCATTTCCGAACTATCACTATTTGAAATTCATCTTCGATGGCAAGCGGTTGAACGCCACGATGTATCGCATTGCCGACCCGACCGCGACTACTTTCCAGACCGAAGTAAAGGACACGTTTATAGTGGACGAGAAGAAGCATTAGAGGTCCCTTCGGAATTGCCAGTGGCCACATCAGGCATGAAGGGCTGGAACGGCGAGGGTCAAGTTACCGATGTGCAGCAATCTCCATATCACCACAACTTTGTTTGCAGCGAGGCGTCTGTACATGCAGACGCTTTTTGATTTTTAGGAGTTATAAATTATGTCGATCACACGTCGCGGATTCATGAGGGGTGGGGCCATGGCAGTGGTCGGCACCTCTGTTATCCCGAGCTTCCTCACGCGTTCGGTACTCGCCGAGACCACGATTCCACAGGGTAAGAAGCTTGTAGTGCTGTTTCAGCGCGGCGCGGCCGATGGACTGAACATCGTGGTTCCCCATGCCGAGAGCGCTTATTACCAGATGCGCCCTGGGATCGGGATTCCGAAGGGCGACCTGATCGATTTGAACGGATTTTTTGGGCTGCACCCGGCCATGGGGCCACTGAAGCCGCTGTGGGACCAGGGGCATCTGGCCATAGTGCACGCCGTGGGTTCGCCCGACACTACGCGCTCGCACTTCGACGCTCAGGACTATATGGAGAGCGGCACGCCGGGCGTGAAGATCACGCCGGATGGCTGGCTGAACCGCGCTCTCCAGGCCGAAGACCTTGCGCGCGCAGGGAAGTCGACTGCGTTCCGGGCGGTGGCGATGGGTTCGCAGATTCCCCGAACCTTACAGGGGAAGATTCCTGCGGTCGCCGTCAATAATCTACAGGATTTCAGTGTGGGCGGCCGCGCGCCGGCCCCTTCGCCATTGAGCAACAGTTTTGAAGCGATGTATGACGACTCGGTCGATAGCGTGCTGCATGGGACGGGGACGGAGACCTTTGAGGCGGTGAAGATGCTCAAGGCGACCAACCCAGCCAAATACTTGCCCGCGCCGGGAGCGAATTATCCAAAGAGCCCCTTTGGCGACAGCATGAGGCAAGTAGCCCAACTGTTGAAGGCCAATCTCGGAGTCGAAGCCGCATTCGCAGATATCGGCGGGTGGGATACCCATCAGAATCAGGGAACTACGAACGGACAGCTCGCCAATCGGTTGAAAGATTTCAGCCAGGGGATTGCGGCTTTCTGGACGGACATGGGGAACCAGTCCGAAGACATTGTGCTGGTGACGATGTCCGAATTTGGCCGGACGGCCCGCCAAAATGGTACTGCCGGTACGGACCACGGTCATGCGAATGTGATGTTTGTGCTTGGCGGGCCGGTGAAGGGTGGAAATATCTACGGGAAGTGGCCCGGCTTGCAGAACGAGCAGCTTTATGAGGGTCGGGATCTGGCGATCACTACCGACTTCAGGCAAGTACTCGGAGAGGCTGCTTACAAGACTCTAGGGGCGAAGAACCTGGAGGTTGTGTTTCCCGGAGCGCAATTACAATCCAATCACTTCCTGGATATAGTTAAAGTCTAACGTGAGCTTTGTTTTCGCTGGGGTTTCTCCTGAAATGGCTGGAATGGGAGCTAGATCTCATTACTACTGCGGTCCGAATGCCTGTTGGCGTTCGGACCTTTCAATATTGGGGCCACTGGATGCTGGAAGGCGCCAATGCCCGAACGAAATTGGCGACCTGCGGTAGAGCGGCGTGGGCCGCACCCGGAGCAGCAACCAGGAGCGTTTTGGGGTGGCTCGCGGCGGCGAAATACCCCATGGCGGATCCCTCAATGAACAGCTTCGGAACAGGGAGGTTTTGCAGCTTTGGCTCCAGTTCAAACCGGTCACGGAATAGGAGCTTTACCGGGAGCAATTTAGTGCGAGGATCCCGGTAAATAAGGGTGAGGGCTGGCGGGGCTGGGTCGTCCAGGATGAGGCCGCCAATCTGAGGGTGGCGGCGAGCCAGTTCAGCGGCGATGGTGGCCCCGAGTCCCTGCCCGTAAACGATGACCGAGGCTGGGGCGACGTGGCGGACTTCGACTAGGTAAACGAGGGCCGCGTCCGCGTCCTGATAAACGCGCTGCTCTGAGGGATGGGTGTTCATGCTCAGGCCAAAACCGCGATAGTCGATGGCGAAAATATTCACCCCTAGAGCATGTAGCGGCTCGAGGGAAGGAAGGGTGTCGGAGAGGGAACCGTCCGCTCCGTGCAAGAAGAGGATGGTCTGTATGGCGTGCGGTCGCGGTTCGATTCTGGGGGAAGCGGCAAGCCACCATCCGTTAAGCTGGGGGAGACCTGTCTCGGTGTAGTCGAAGTGAACGTCATCGAAGGGGATGCCAAGGCTTGACGGAGTGGCCGTTACTGAGGAAGAAGGATGAAAGATTATTTGCCACTGGCCCAGGTAGAAGAGGATACATAGGCCGAGGTAGGTGCACGCGGCGGCAAAGAACAGTGAGGCGATGAACCAGGTTGCGAGCCATCGAGCGCTGACTAAAGGGAATTGTTGATTGCTGCCGTATGAGCGGACAGCCGATAGTGAAGTCGTCTCGGATGGCCTGCTGCGGCTGGCGAACTGGGAGTGTTTCGGGCGTTTCGTTGCGTCGCTCTTGTCACGCACGAATGCCGCCTCAACCGAACGCCAGTTCGTCAGACGATTCGAGGGGGCTTCCGCACACCCGGCAGATGACGGCGGAGCAGTCTCCGCAGACCAGCGGGTCCGCGACCACGCGGGCGCACACCGGGCACCACATTTGATCGTCGGCGCTATTTGCTTCAGTCAACATATTTGTCCCGTCAGCATGAGCCGATAGCTTCGAAAATGCCCAAGTTGCTCCACCACGTGCTCCCCCAGACATTCCGCGTAGGGTGCCCCGTTCAAGCGTCCTTTGCTTGAGAGGGTTTGTCTGCTGAGCCTGCCGGTTCAGGCGCTCGTGCTCAATAGGCTCCGTTTCTGCCCGGCCGCTGCTTTTCCCCGAAGTTGTCAATAGTGCTGGGCGGTTCAAAAACTGCTAGGTCAAACAAAATACTGGACTTAAATACAAGAGATCTTTGGCGTAGTGAAACCCCTCAGTTTGATATTCTGGTAACAGTAATCAAGTAAAGCGCCAAGACGACCCACAGACGAATTCGATACAAGGCACTACGCAATCCCGAGCACCGGATGGCACACAGAGGCCGCACGAAGAGCAGAACGACCTCGAAGCAGGGCTAAGAGGTCTTGCCTACATGCTCGTCGGGGCTGGGAGCTTTAACGCTCCCCGTGTAGCCGCTGGTAGCCCAGCGAAGCGCAGCCGCAAAGAGCACTACAAAAGAAATGATGGCGATGGGTGCTATGTCCATTGATGTCTCACCTTCGTTTCCAATTTTAACCCAGGCCGAGCGAAACTCCCGGTCATCCTGACCTTGAGCCTGTGGCGAAGAGAAAGGACCTGCCCAGGAGACAACGACTCAGCACCCTACCGGTGCTGGCCGCTGTGTTCGGGGCTCGAGCCCGGTTCAGGGAAGTCTGTGTCATTTTGTGGTTCTTGCTGCACGTCGTGTTGGTCGTTGGTTCCGGCGATATTGGTGCGGTGGCCTAATTGTCCTCGCAGCGTAGTGTTGCCGGAATGGTCGCCGGGCGTGGGGGGCCGATCGTCTTCCACAGCGCCTTTTTGGACGTCGGCATCCGATTCGGTATCGTGTTCTGAGGCTTTGGGTCGGTGATCAGTTGCGGTGCCGGGTGTGGAATTCGACATGCCTGATTGTATGCCTGATGCAGTGGGGTGGGTTGTCCTCGATTGCAGTTCATAAAGGTACCGCCCTGTGATCGGAGAGGCTTGGGAGGACGAAGCTCAGCCGGAAAAGCGTCGCCGAGTTCAACGTATAATCGGGCATATTGCGCGTTGGTTGTGATCGCGAAGCGCGCGTCGATGCTTAGATTAAGGGTGATTTATGGGTGTTGAGGGCGTGGAATTGAACGGCAATGGGAATGGCGGTGGTGCGTCGGCGATTTTGATGCCACGTAAGGAGTGGATCGCGAGGCGCAGGGCTGATGCCGAACGCACAGGCGACAAGAATGTGTCGCAGATGCACTTCGCGCGCAAGGGCGTGATTACCGAAGAGATGGAGTTCGTTGCACGCCGCGAGCAGATCGCGCCCGAGTTAGTGCGCGCCGAGATTGCGGCTGGAAGGCTGATCATTCCCGCGAACATCAATCATCCTGAAGTTGAACCGATGGGAATCGGGATTGCGACGCGCTGCAAAGTCAACGCCAACATAGGTAACTCGGCGGTCACCTCGAATATTCAGGACGAGTTGAAGAAGCTGCATGCGGCAGTGCAGTTCGGTGCGGACACCGTGATGGACCTGTCGACCGGTGGGGACATTCCGGAGATTCGCGACACGATTCTGCGACACTCGCCAGTGCCGATCGGGACGGTCCCGCTATATGAGGCGCTCAATCGCGTGAAGCGGCTTGAAGACCTGAACATCGACGCGTATCTCGAAGTGATTGAGGAGCAGGCGGAGCAGGGCGTTGACTATTTCACGGTCCATGCGGGGTTGCTGATTCAATATGTGCCGATGGTGGCGCGCCGTATTACTGGAATTGTAAGTCGGGGTGGGGCGATTCTTGCTCAGTGGATGACTCATCACCATAAGCAAAACTTCTTGTACGAGCACTTTGATCGCATAGTTAAGGTGATGGCCAAGTATGACGTCAGCTTTTCGCTTGGCGACGGACTGCGGCCCGGGTGCATTGCGGATGCGAGCGATGAGGCGCAATTTGCTGAACTGAAGACACTCGGCGATCTGACGCGCATTGCATGGAAGGACGATGTGCAGGTGATGATCGAGGGACCGGGGCATGTTCCGCTGGACAAGATTGCGGAGCAGGTTACTAAGGAAGTTGAACTGTGGGACGGCGCGCCTTTTTATACTCTCGGTCCGCTAGTGACGGATATTGCTCCTGGTTATGACCACATTACCAGCGCAATTGGCGCGGCGATGATTGGTTGGCATGGCGCTTCCATGCTTTGCTACGTAACTCCCAAGGAGCACTTAGGCCTGCCGAACGAAAAAGACGTGAAGGACGGCATGATTGCTTACAAGATCGCGGCCCACGCGGCGGACCTGGCGCGGCACCGCCCTGGTGCCCGCGATCGCGATGATGCGATTAGTTATGCGCGGTATACCTTCGACTGGGACAAGCAGTTTGAGCTATCGCTCGACCCTGAGACCGCGCGGGCGATGCATGATGAGACCTTGCCGGATGACTACTACAAGGAAGCCGCGTTCTGTTCCATGTGTGGGCCTAAGTTTTGCTCTATGAATTGGTCCAGTAAAGTAGACGTCTTCAACGAACAAGTCCACGGCTTGAAAAAGCAAGACCTGACCCAGCTAGTAGCTGTGCAATCTCAGCAATTAGCCAGCAAGTTGTAGACAATGTATGCCGTGAATAACAGTGTGTTCCAAATCATCGAAGAGCTTAAGGGCGAGCCGTGCACCAGGAGAGAAGTCGGCGAGCGTAAGAGTCTCAGTCTGGGTTTCGGGAATTTAGAAGAGGTCACGGGACGCCCAAGGAAGCGAGCGTATCGTAAATGGGAGCTCGGGACTTACGACAGTACGTGGCGACTCGTGCAAAACGGCGCCGTGTTGTGCGGGAGCGATGATTCCGAGACTTCAAATGAGTTGGACCTGATTTTGGAAAATGTCGAGCTAGGAGGATTCGCTTCGCTTAGACAATCGAATGATCTTGATATTCGAATAGAACTTGATAATGGGGTCGCGGTCGACATTCTCCCTGCCTTCCGTGAGGACGATGACTGCTTCCATATCTTTTGTCCAGAAGATCGATACATAGGATTCTCGGTAAGAGGAGGGTGGAGAATCGGCCCTTCTAACAAGCCATGGAGCGACGAACCCCGAACCATGAAGGTCCCGAGCTGAGCTAAGGAGGGTACTGTGGAACGGAGGAGTTTCCTGATGACGTCTCTCGGGGCCTCGGCGGCCGCGCTAGTGGGTGGTAAGGGCGCGGTGGCAGAGGCCCCCGCTCCTGCGCGCGAATACTATGAGCTGCGCAAATACCACCTGCAAAGCGGGCCACAAGGCAAACTGGTCGAGAGCTACTTTGCGGACGCGCTAATTCCTGGCCTGAATCGGCTTGGTCTTTCTCCCATCGGGGCTTTCAACCTCGAGATAGGGCCGGAGACCCCGACACTTTACCTGCTGATTCCGAGTGCGAATTTGGAGACCCTGACGACGAGCGATCTTCGCCTCGCGGAAGATGCGGCATTTATGAAGGCTGCTACTCCGTTCTGGAGCGCACCGGCGACCGCGCCGCCCTTTATTCGGATTGAGAGTTCTTTATTGATTGCGTTTGAGGGTCAACCTAAGTTGAAGCTTCCGCCTGATGCGGCTCTTCACAGTAAGCGGATGTTTCAGCTACGCACTTATGAAAGCCCCAGTAATGGCGCGCACGTTCGCAAAGTGGAAATGTTTAACAGTGGGGAGTTTGAGATCTTTGAGCGGGCTGGCTTCTGGCCGATCTTTTACGGAGATACTTTAATCGGGCCGCATCAACCGCAACTTACTTATATGCTCAGCTTTGTTGACTTAGCGGACATGACGGCTAAGTGGAATACCTTCCAAAGCGATCCAGCATGGAAGAAGCTCTCTTCCGACCCGCGCTATTCGTACGAGGCTATCGTCAGCAATATCACGAATTTGGTACTGAGTCCGCTGGCCTGCTCCCAGATTTAGTCTATTGTTGCCGGTCGTAATGCAGTCGCGGTCGATCATCTTCGGACACGATTTGCAGGTAGGCGGCCCTACACTTAGCCTAAGGCAGTCTTCCGAGTTGAATTGCGGAACCGGCCACACATGCACAACGTAGTAAGTTTTGACGACATGGATGACCAGTCTTCAGCTCGGGTAGTGATGATCGCAAGCGATAGTGCCCCTCTTTCCGGTCGAGAGCAGATTTTCGCCGCTGTCGAGGTGCTGCTAGGCGCGGTGGTGGTCATCTGCCACAATGTTTACCACGTTGTGCCCAACGAAGTACCTATCCTGGTTATAGTCCTCTGGGTTTCACTGCTGATTCGGCGAAGGCCGTGGAGTTCAGTCGGCCTCAGCCGTCCTCTTTCCTGGAAACTGACTGCAGTCGTGGCCGTCTGTGGTGGCGCGCTGCTGCAGCTCAAAGACTTTGTGACAGAACCGCTGGCGCATTTGATCTGGCATCAGCGGGAGAATGTATCGAGCGTCCTCGGCAGCGTCCATCACAGCCCGCTCCAGGCGCTGCAATCGTTGGGTATTATCTGGACTTTCGCGGCATTTGGCGAGGAGTTGGCGTATCGAGCGCTGCTATTACGCCGAACGGCTGACATCTTTAACGGCTCGAGGACAGGCTATGCGTTGGGGATAGCAGTTTCCAGCGTGTTGTTTGGTCTCGGACATTTCTACAAGGGACCAACCGGGGTTTTCGATAGTACGGTTTCAGGCTTGATCCTTGCGGCTGCGTATCTTGTTACGCGAAGGAACCTGTGGGCGCCAATTCTAGCTCACGGGCTGAGTGATACGTTCGCTGTCGTGTTTAGTTATTTCGCTGGTTAGAGTTGTCTTCTACTTTGAAGTCAACACGAAACGGCGACCGACGTTTTACCTGCGATCACAAACGTAATAAGGGGCGGAAGACGATCCACACTCAGAGAATTGCTACCAACCTCGAGTCTGTAGTAGCTGCGACTCTTCAAGACCGGCGATTGCGAGGCCTTTCATAGACCCGGTTACTTGTTCGCTGACTTCGGCTAGGACCTTTGGGTCGTCGTAGTGGGTGGTTGCTATGACGATGGCCTTGGCGCGCGACTCGGCCTCTTCGCGTTCGCTCGGATTACGGAATTTGCCGTTGCTGTCTAACTCCACATCGAGAGGAGTGGCCCCCTCTTTCATAAAGATGCCGGAGCCTACGAAGACGGCTTCCGCGCCGAGTTGCATCATCAGCGACGCGTCTGCGGGGGTGGCGATGCCGCCGGCGGAGAAATTCGGCACGGGGAGCTTGCCGGTTTTCGCGACCATGCGGATGAGCTCATAAGGCGCCTGATGGTTCTTGGCGGCGGCGTAGAGTTCCTGATCGCTGAGCACGGTCAGGGCGCGCATTTCGCTGAAGATCTGACGCATGTGTTTGACGGCGTGGACTACGTCGCCGGTGCCCGCTTCGCCTTTGGTGCGGATCATGGCTGCGCCTTCTGCGATGCGGCGCAAGGCCTCGCCGAGGTTGCGCGCGCCGCACACGAAGGGCGTGGTGAAAGCGTGCTTATCGATGTGGTGCGCTTCGTCGGCTGGAGTAAGGACCTCGGATTCATCGATAAAGTCGACACCGAGCTGCTGTAGTATCTGGGCCTCGGCGAAGTGGCCGATGCGGGCCTTGGCCATGACCGGAATAGACACGGTCTCGATGATCGCACGGATCAGGCTGGGCTTGGCCATGCGGGCCACGCCACCCTCAGCGCGGATCATGGCGGGCACGCGCTCGAGCGCCATGACGGCGGTGGCGCCGGCGGCCTCGGCGATGCGGGCCTGTTCGACGCTCATCACGTCCATGATTACGCCGCCCTTTAGCATCTCGGCTAGTCCTACTTTCAGGCGCAGACTGGTCGATGTGGCAAAGGGGTTTCCGGCGGAGCGCTCTGCGCCTGTTCCGTTGGTGTTGTGGCTATTGATTTCGTTTGCGTGGCTCATCATGGGTACCTCGAGGCGGCTGCTTGGGTCGGGCGCCCAACCCAAAGCCTAGGGGTGAAGAGTAGAAGCACCGCCGAAGCTCTAGTTTACCAGCTTCAGACAGCTGCTCATGTTTGCCACATGAGACCGATTTCAGTGGGAGAACGGAGAAATCGTCGGCTACGCCCGCCTTTTAGCTCTCATCCAGCATTTATCTGGAAGACGTAATCGGTGTCGTATGTGCGCACATAGAGCTTGTCACCCTTGTCGAGGATGTATTCAGGAGACTTACGCAGCTTCAAAGTCTGGACAACTCTGCCATCCCTTTTGTTGAGGACGTATAAGAAGTCGGGTTCGGAGGTAAAGCCGTAGCCGGCGATGATCGCGTCCTTGTAAAGAAGAAATGTTTTCGCGTTACTGATCAGCGGAGCGCTCCGCCAGAGCAGGGCGCCAGTCTTTGTATCGATTGCCGAGATATATGCGTTGAATCCTTCCGAGCTCTTCGCATACGTGCTGTGACTGGTCTCGACATACAGCACACCGTCTTCGGTCGCGGCCCAGATGACCGCTTCTTTTATAAAGTCGCGCTCCGAGTCGACGAACTTCGGTGGAACCATGAAGTCGCGAAAGTCGAATGAGTAAAGGGGTTTTCCCGATTTTTCGCTGAAACCCGCGAGGTATCTGCCAGAGCCCATGTCCGTGCCGTAGATGTTCAGCATCTCGTAATTTGAACGGATCATGGTAATCAGCTTTGCGGGCATCTCCGATTTGCTGTTGCCGTTCGCCTGATCAAATGGCGCGTCGTTAGGCATGGTCGGCAACGAGAGTTCATTGTTCCCAAACCACTCGTCGGTGTCGGTGATCTCGTTCTTTTTTTCGGATATCTCTACCATCCGCACCTTGGTGGCGCGTTTTGAGTTCGTGGCGGCCGCGGAAGCAAAGTATTCCCACGGAGGTTGCGCCAACAACACGGGATGCATTTCGGCGGTGGTGGACGGCATTCCCTGCTGTTGCACCTGCGGCTGCGCTGTTCTTTGGACCGTGCGCCATAGGATAAACACCAGAATGATCACCCCAAGGAGTACCACCCACGGCAGCGGAAAAGGCAAGAAGAAGCGGCGCGGCGCAGCGTCAGCAGGTAGCGGCTTCACCGCTTCGGACCGGTCGGTCTGGAGCGCATCCCGGCCAGGCGAAACTATGATGGGCGGGACTATATGAGGTGAATCAGCGTGAGGCGGTTCTATAGGCGGCGGCTCAACGTGGGCGGGATCTTTACGAGGCAAATATCCCAGATCTGCTGCTGGAATGACTTCAGGGAAGCGTGATTCGAAATCAGGTAATTCGCGAATGCCATGAACCGGCGATGAGGGATCAGGCGCGACTGGAGATCGCTTGAGTGATGCCGTCAAGTCTTCCTCGCTCAGCCGCGGTACAGATGTGTAAAAAGGATTATCGACTTCCTCGATCTGCGGCGGAGCGATCAGGCTCTCGGCGGCAACGGATACGATGCGGCTGTCGTCCTTCGCCAACCTGGATAATGCCTCTCGCGCCGCCAGGGCCAGGCCTTTGTGATTACCTTGCAGCAGGTCGCCCAGCTCTTCAACGGCACCGAGGCGCACGCGCTGCAGCGGGCTGCTAATCGCTGCGAGCAAGTCGGAGGGAAGCTCAGCGGCCCTCACGATCGGCGCTTGAGAAACGATGATCTTCCCCTCGACGTCGAGCGTCCACTTGCGCGGGGTCTGATCGTTGTTCATGTCTGTGACTTTGGCGTAGACGTAGTCGTAGAGTTCATCGAGCGCGATACACCCGTCGCGGTCGAGGTCCGCTTCGCCGGTCTCGATCCCGTGCACTATCGTGCTGGTGAAGACGGAGCGAGCTGCGTCACCTTCGACCTTGTCTCCCTCAAAGGAGTACTGCAGGGCGTCGGATGCGGTGATGACGACCAGTCCGCGTCCGTGATCCAGTTGCTGCTTGACTCCGACGCTTTTGTCACCTTTGGACATCATGGCGCCGGCGAATGCTCCGCTGTAGCAGCAATCGAGCATGAGCACCTGCCGTCGCGAATTGCTGCAGCGCATTACCTCTCGGACAAACTCAGCGCTGATAGCGGTGGAGCGCATGGGCCTGCTGTGGTCGATCAAGCGAGTGTCAGAGGCGGTGAAATAGAGGAGGCCATCGTCGTCCTTGAGTCCATGACCTGAAAAATAGAGGAGTAACAGGTCGTCGCGTTTGCGGTTGAGGAAGAAGCCCTCGATCTCTTCGCTCATTTCACGCGAGGTCTTATTCAGTAAAGTAGTTACCTCAAAGCCACCCATTTTGGGATCGCGAAGAACGCGGGCTAGAGCCTCAGCGTCGTTAGCCGGCGCGACAAGGCGGCGCAGATCGGCGTCCTGATACTCCCAACTGGCTACGACGAGTGCAGACCGGTTCTCAGACACTGCGTTTCACCCCTGATGCCGTGCAAGCGCGGCCTGCAATATATCCCGTTGTTCTTTTGATGGAGAGCCACTAAGTACGATTTTGTCGCCGCCCATCTCTATGGTTACAGTGCTTTTGTCATGGCGTGTGAGCCACATCTGCAGCAGGCTGAAAAGGGAAGTGAGGACTACGGGGGCGAGGGTCACTGCCATGTTGGCCATCGTGATGGGGTCGCCCTTTGCCCCGGCCGGAGCTTTACCAACGCGGAGAAATTGGACGTCGTCGACATTTAGTTGCTGGATCTCCCGGCGTAGCTTCTGGCCCAGCTCTGCGATCTCTTGTTGGTCGGCGCCGGGGCCCGCGTCTAGGATGAGATTCACTCTAGTGGGTGAGATTGGATTGGGGCCTTTGGTCATAAGCGATTCAGTCTAACAGTTTTGCACGACGATTTTCGCGGCCGTC